>CAYYUS010000040.1:0-10972 GCA_964474925.1 uncultured Akkermansia sp.
ATTCAACATTACTTGTCCGTGTAAATTGTTTGTACCAACCGGTATTTGATGGAATTTCACATGGATCTTATGACCCGGAGAAGTTAATGTTGTAGTAATAATAGATGTTGCATCTATCCAATTAGTTGTATCACCATAATAAGTGATCAAAGCCTGAGGATATAAAGTTGGGTTAGGGCGAATAGCAATACGATATTCTCCATAAGGAATACTATCAAAATTATAATTTCCATTTACATCTAACTGCGCTTTGGCTAAAATATCATTCTTTGTAAAATTAGATTTCTCGCGATATAAAAATGCTTCTCCACTAGTTATCGGTGTAGTTTCTGTTGTACTTGTGAACGCTGTTCCCGAAATAGAACCAAAGTCAACAGGCAAAGTGTACCAACCATAATCTACTGCGGTTCCACCATAATTTCCAACCATGTACGCCAATAGATTTGATCCAAACGTATTGTTTCTCATAAATTGATAATAGGTTCCCGAACTAGTTTGCGGTGGACCTACATAAGTATAAATTTGGTTTCCTCCCCAATCAACAAAAATACTGTCGATCTTTTGAGCTTTTTCAACAAGCAAAGCTACATCGTTATAAGTTCCATTAGGAAGTTTCAAAGTTCCGTACCCTGCGTAGTTACTGTATTTGATCTTCTTTGTTTTGATCTTTGCTCTGTAACCCATGTTATTGTAGTTTACAGCGTAACCAACTGAATAACTTGTATCATGAAAATTAGAAAGATAACCTCCCGAAAGTGGGGCATAAAATTCCTTTTTAGTATTTATCAGAGAAGAATCTATTTGCTCTTTCACATTATATCCTCCAAGCCAAAACATTCCATCATAATTGATCTCCCAAAAAACATACATAGAATCTGCTAAGCCTCCTTGAGGATTGCTTATATAGGTTACATGTGTTGCACTCGGATACTTAGAAAAGTATGGAGATGTAGAAGGATCTAAAAATTCATAATCCGTTGTATCAAGAGGATTTGTGAACTGCCCGTTTGTTGTACGGTAATCCCACACTTTATTTGGCCCTGTTCCCGGCACAGTTAAACTGCCAGTTGTGATATCCCATACTTGCTTAATTTTAGTATTTACTACCGGAAAATAAGTTGCTTCAATAATAGGTCCGTTTTGTGCTAACACACCAAACGTTGAAGCGATAAGAATAAGAGTAAAAAGTTTTTTCATTTTAATTCGATTTAAATTATGCCAAACCCAATTGGGTCAAGCAATTCCAAATTTAAATCAAAAAACCCTGAATCGGAAATTTTTTGATGGTTAAGTCCTGTTTTTCAACAATTTAGCCCAAATCCGCGTGTATCAAGGACTTTGCGGTTAATAAGCCCTCTTTTTGGGTCAAAAATTGACCTTGAGCTAACTATTTGTTAAGATCTATAACGTTAAAAAAGGGGGTTTGCCGGCATCGGGATAGCAAATAACTATCCTTATAAAAACGTTTTTAGCCACTCAATAGCGTCTTCCTTGTTTTTAAAAAGTTTTATTGGCCTTGTTGGCTTCATGATATTGATAAAAAGATTACTCAATATTTTTTGCGGTAAAGATGGAGCTATTAACGCGTTGGCTAAACAATACGGACTAGACTTAGACCTCATAAAATACTCTTTTACTTCTTCATCGGGCATGGTAAGAGCATCGGTTGTGCTTAAAATGGGCACTTTTTTTCCACCACTCATTTCGGCAATACCCGCCAAAAGAACTTTGTACGATCGCATATCTATTACATGATCGCCGTCGGCATGCATGTGTAAGATACCATCATCGCGCATATCAATTGTAAAGATCTCGAATTTTTTTACGGGCATATTAATTAATAAGATACATTTTCATTAAAAATTTTTATGTCTAGGCAAAAGCCTTCTGTTATTTTTTATCATCCTTGTGTACAACCATTATTGGTGTATCGGTAGATAAAGTCATATTCTCGGTAATACTTTTGTGCATAAGGCTCTCCCAAAAATTTCGATGTTTACTGGCAAATACCATAAGATCAATACTCTTTCCTTCACAATAATCATTTAATTCTCTTACGGTATCATTTCCGTAAAGCGTGCTTGTTACATAGGGTAAGTTAGAATTAGTGGCTACAAAAAGTTCGCCCCAATCAATATCCTTTTGCTTGGCCTCACCTACCGGATCGTAATTTCTTACATTCACAAAATGTATACCGGCGTTCATTTTCACTGCAAAATCAATTATATCTTGCGCAAATTCTGCCTTCATCGAATCGTGGTCGCTGGCATATAATATCTGTTCAATGTTTTTCCATTTAGCGTTACGCGGAACAAGTATCACAGGACATTGCGCTTTGTTAGATACCTTAGTTGATACCGACCCAAATATTTTTGCCAGAACATCCGACAATCCTGTTGTGCCAATAACGATGAGGTCTGTAGCATCTGTTTTTGATAAACCCGAAAGAACTTCCACAGGATCTCCTGATAAGATCTTTATTTTTACTTCGTGCTCACTTGATATACCTCCCATTGCTTCATTCTCTTCAGCTACAAGTTCTTCAATGTCTTTAATTAATTCAAGATCGTTGCTGGAAGGAAATGGGGTTCTTACAACGTCTGTCATACTCATCACATTTTCTTTTATGTGAACAAGGGTTAATCCTACACCCAATGTTTTTGATAAGGCGCGGGCATACCTATACGCGTTTCGCGCGGTTACTGAAAGATCAGTGGCAACAACAATATTCTTCATAATTCGTGTATTTATAATTTTGATCTTTTGTGAAAACGCCATTGATTTACTTTTTTATTTTTTGGTGCGCTTTCAGATAGAACCACACTTATACTATTGATATGCGCCAATTCATAAATAAGATCGGATCCTGGACTAAGATCATTTGTACTAATTATAGTTTCTGAGTTTTTCATAATTGAATTATATGGATACAAAGCTCACTAAACTTTAAAGCTTTTGAATTACACAGTTACCAAGAAAAGTTACATTTTTATCACTTTTGCATAACTCAAATTATGTAAGCAATTTATATAAAGCTGTAAACACAAACTATATAAATCGCTATCTTTACACAAAAGGTCTCCTATTTTTTGGCCAGATAAGATCCATGAAAAAAACAGGTATAGCGATAAGTTTTATGTTCTTTGCGATATTTTCATTTTCGCAAAAAGCTAACGACGATTTTACGGGCAAATGGAAAGCTCCTAAAGGCGCTATTATTATTGTTTCTAAAACGGATGAAGGTTTTATAGGAAAAACAGAAGCGGAAGATGCTTTGGTATTAAAGGATGTGAAATTCGATCATAATAAATGGACGGCCATTGTTATGAATCCTAAAGAGAACTTAGTAGCTAAGTGCGAATTGATATTACAACCAGCCAAACTTAAGATCATTGCCAAAAAAGGCATGTTTCATAAAACGCTTTATTGGACAAAGCAGTAATTCTATTTTTTTATTTTGTAACCTCAAGTTTTATGGCGCAGAGATCATCATTCGTTTGCGGGACAAAATGTCCCGCCCCGCTTAAAAACCGTATAGCGGAAACTTTTAGTCGTCATTTTTTACCAGTATAGATAAGCGCCATCCTCCTCTTTGAGGAGGTGGCTCGGCGGAGCCGAGACGGAGGAGGAGAATTAGAAGAATGATATTTTGGAGCAATTGTGTAACAAACCTCACCACTTATAAAGCCACACTTTATACTGGAGTAATATGAACTACCTTAACATGAATGAAACACCTATTCATATTCCTACTTTTTATTTGCGGCTCAACCTATTCGCAGGTTGAGAAAATAAAGATCGAGAAAGAGGATTCGATATTTACTATTGTAGAAGAACATGCCGAGTTTCCGGGAGGATATGCTGCCATGAATAAATTTATTATGCGAAATCTTATTTGGCCAATAGAATATTGTGAACACGGTTGTTACGGAAGCATTTTTGTGAAATTTACCGTATCAACAACAGGCCACATAAAAGATATTTACGTTTTGAAAGGCATTAACGGTTGCCCGGCATTTGATAATGAAGTTATTCGTGTGATCAAACTAATGCCACAATGGAAACCCGCTTGCTTAGATGGAAAAATAGTGAATTGTTATTTTACAATTCCAATAAGAATACGCATTCAGTAGCTAAGACCACAGATCACCGTAATTTTAAACTCTCTATCGCGTCATTACCCAAGCGGTAATAACAATAATTATAAATGCTGCTGCCACTAATACCTGAATTATTTCTTTTCTTGATTCAAGATCATTATCATCGGTGTTGTGCATAGGATTTGAATTGATGTGCCTAATTTACGTTTTGTATGTAAAGACTTGTATGTTTTACATCATTTGATAACGTTAATAGATGAATTGATAACGTAAAGTTTACTTTTGCGGCTTTTTTAAGGTCACAATATGTGACCTTAAAGGTCCGCGCATGCGGTTGCAATCCTTACTTCGCCAACTTCTTTAATTCTGCAATTATCTGTTCTTGCTCCTTAATAACATTTAAAAGAGACTTTCCATTAACCATAAAATCTTTTTGAAATTTTTGCATACTCTTTAATGTAGTTACGATCTTTAAAACATTATACTGATCGCCAATAGTTACACTGTTGTCAGAAATTGTTTGTGCAAGTTTTTCTAATGGCATTAACTTATTATTAAAGTTCATTTCACTTAGTTTTACCATTTTCATCATTGCCACGCGTAATGTACTATCCTTAATAGCTCCAATTTTATGATGAGCCGAGTAGTAATAGGTTTGTGATTTACCCTTATGCTCTTTAAGTGGCGTTAACGAATCTGAAAAAGCTCCGTTATGCTTTTCTATTTGATCATTTATCTTTTTCAAATTAGGGTTCTTCTCCGAAAGTTCAGCATAAAGCTCTTCAAGCAGATCACTTTCGTAACTCGATCTTATTTTGATCTCACTTTTTTCCTCCTGAAGGATCTTAGGAGTTTCTTGGTTTAATACTTCTTGTTGCTTGGGAATTTCGTGAGAACATGAGGCCAACAATATTGCTAACATCATTAGTTTAAAATATGATTTCATAGTTTAGGGATTAGGTAAACCAAATCTAAGCGATGGCCCTGCTACTAAAATCACAAATAAGTTTAATTAAGATTTATTGGGAATAAATGAGGTAAATAGCGCGGATTAAAAATCGGCGGGAGCTGGTGCGAACTGAAACTTCAAAATACAATTTCCTTGAAACTTACAATACTTTCAAGTTTAACACCCGAATTTGGTTTTAAAATCTGGATTTGATTTCTAGCCGATTCAATTAATTCTCTATCGTCAATATTTATCACTAAATAAAACATGGCTTCTTCATCAATCTCACCCTTTCTCTGCAATATATCCTTTAAATGAACAACTTCATCTACAGCTGTCAAAATCTTCTTAATGTGCTTTTCATATGAATTATTTGCAAAAAGCATTTTCGATTCGATAACCAAATTGTATTTTCCCTTCACTCGTGTAGCAACATCAATTTCAGAATTTAAACCTGAAAAATTTATTGGTATATTAAGTTCAGGGCTCATGCCTTTCTCTTTTAGAATCTCTTCTAGCAAATAGATTATTACTCCGTCATTTTTTACTACCAATTTATAAAGTTCTGCATTCAACTTATATGGCGCTAAATAGAACACCTCTTTATCGCAATTTGGGCATTTAAAATTCGATAATTTCTTAGGTCTTATTTTTAAATACATAGTTCCCTTGAATAAATTATGGTCACAATTTGTGCATTCAAAAAACGCTTCCCTATTTGTACTTTCCAATATTCCAGCCTCGTATAAAACATCAAGCATTTTTACTCTTTCTTCAAAATTATCCTTATCATCTAAGTACTTCGTAATTACTCTCTTCGAGTTTAAAAGTCTTTTATATATAACATTTGTATAAAGATGTTTAATATTCTCAATTGAATCGTAGAAATGAAACGTTGTTTCCTCGTTAACTATAAAACCGAAATTCTTCTTTATCAAACTCATTGTGTAAATCTCTAATTGCTCAATGCTAGAGATATTCTTTCCTATGAAATAATATTCCTGTAAAAGTTCTATTAGAGCCTTTTCACCTTTCTCCTTATTAAATATTTTGCAAACTTTGAAAAGCAGCTTTAATCCTTTGATAGGATTATTACAGTCCTTTTCCAACTTTTCAATTGATTTCTTAAAATTATCTTCAACGAATTTCTCAACCTTTGGCTTATATATTTTTAGTTTGTTTTCTAAGGAGAATTCAGTCTCCACATTCCTATTTTGAACCCTTGATGTTATTAGTTCAAAATTATTTTCGCGCTCCCGCTCATTTGTTACAACAATTACATTATCATAAATTGTTCTTTTAATATTATCTAGGATAATTTCTTGATGTTCCAACAACTCATCCTTATTAAGTAAAAAAAGATTTCGACAAGCTTTATTGCGCCAAAAAATACTATCAAATTTTTTTAAAATTGGGCTCATTTTACCGTGTTATAGTTTTCTCCTGTCAAAAAAGGCCCCACATTTATGTAGGGTAGTTTTTTATTATAGGTCTACAATTTTAAGTTTATTACTGTTATGTCTTGAGATAATCTCATGGCTTCAAAACAAAGCCCTCGCCTCCTTTTAAGCATTTTTCACAGAGAGTAGAAAAAGCCATTTCCCCAGGTTTTGTAAAGTAAGGGATTTTACACGATGTACAAATCTTTGGAGAAGCATACAACACATAACCGGCGCCCCCTCTTGTTCTACAGTCATCGCACTGGCTAGTTACAATTGTTGAAAGAGGATTTGATGCATACATTTTTCCGCACGTGACACAGTTTTTATTAGAATTAAATGAAGTTACTCCTTGGTTTCCAATGAGATTTACGGGCATTCCAAAACTTCCCTGCTGGGGTGTTGCAACATAAAAAGCACCTCCAGTATAATTATTTTTTGTTCCGAAAAAATCTTCCATTGCAAAACTAGAAACTTCCTTTCTCTTGTTTTCCGGAACCTCCACTTCATCTATTTTCTTAATAGCCTCTATCAACTTGCTCCTTATTTCTTCTGTTAAATGAACTATGCGATCATAATCAGACTTATTTAATTGCTTATTATGCGCAATCTTATTTCTAAAATCATAAAGCTCTTCCCATTTTTTATTTAATCCTTCAAACTTTATTATTTTAGAAAAATATCTGTCCCAATTTGACTTTGGAACTACTTCTTTTAAACTCTTTAGATCTAAATCACTGGCCTTCTTGGCTTCCGAAATTTTCCTAACTAATTCATTTGCAGAAACCGTTGAGTATTCCTTAAAAAGAAAAACAGCTAAATGAATGAAATCTGCTTCATATAAGCAATTCTCAAATAAGTCTTTAACATCTCGCTTCTCAGATCTTTTCAATATCCCGTCTTTTACTTCCTTTGGAGTTGCTGCATCCAACCAATTCATTCCAACTTTCATGCACATAAACTTAAAAATTAGTTTTCTCATTAAGTTTTCAATCTCATTGACTAATGGATAAGATTCCTTTGAATAATAGAATGAAATGTCGTCCCATAAAGTATTTATTCTGAAACCATAATTCACAAGTTTAATAATTGAACGGAATAGTTTGCAAAACTCACCGTATTGAGCAGCTAAAGCCTCATTTACTTTTTCGTCAGCTATTTTCTTTTCAAAAGAAACATGAAAAAACCGCTCTTGACCTTCCTTTGATTCAATTAATCCAGTTTGAACTGAATATTTAACCTCAAATTTCTTATGCTTTAAAATATCTCCATCTATCTTAATTTCACTATTTGAAACCAAAATACTATTAAGCGCTTCTATTGAATTACAATATGCGTTTTCCTCTTTTATCAGCAGAAATTCAACCTTCATTTTATTTTAATTAGTCTTTTTATAGGCCAAAAAAGCCTCCCCATTTCTGAGAAGGCTCCTTTCATTTATGTTGTGTTTTTTACTTCTTAACTTCCACAAGCCTCGCAATCCTCCGGATTATCCAGAGAGCATGCTAATTGTGCTTGTTGTTCATCAAAGCTTAATACGTGTTCTTGTCCGCGCTCTACTAATAAAGCATCTTCGTTTCCTAAGATGGCAGGTTTAGTTAATGCGCCTTGGTCAACTGTAAACTTAATAGCATCAGCCGCAGCTTTTGTACGTAAATAGTACATACCTGTTTTTAAACCTTTTTTCCATGAGTAAAAGTGTGCGCTACTCATTTTTGCAAAGTTGGCATCTTGTATAAATAAGTTCAACGATTGCGATTGGTCAATATAAGCACCACGATCGGCAGCCATATCAATAATAGTACGTTGTTTAATTTCCCAAACTGTTTTGTAGATCTCTTTAATGTTTTGTGGGATCTCAGGAATATCTTGTACCGAACCATTTGCACTAATGATCTTGTTCTTCAAATTCTCATTCCAAATTCCAAGTTTTACTAGGTCGCGTAATAAATGTTTGTTCACTACCACAAATTCTCCGCTTAATACACGGCGAGTATAAATGTTTGAGGTATATGGTTCAAAGCACTCATTGTTTCCTAAAATTTGAGATGTACTTGCAGTTGGCATTGGTGCTAATAATAATGAATTACGCACGCCATGTTGTTTTATTTCTTCACGTAAAATATCCCACTCCCAACGGCTACTTGGTGTTACACCCCACATATCTTGTTGGAAAATACCTTTGCTTATTGGTGAGCCTTCGTACGATTCGTAAGCGCCATCTAATTTGGCTAGATCTTTACTTGCTGTTAAAGCTGCAAAGTAAATAGTTTCGAAAATTTCTGAATTTAATTTTTTAGCTTCTTCGCTTTCAAACGAGTAACGCATTAAAATAAACGCATCAGCCAAACCTTGTACACCTAATCCAATTGGGCGGTGACGCATGTTTGAGTTACGCGCTTCAGGAATTGGGTAATAATTACGATCAATAATTTTATTTAAGTTACGAGTTGCCGCGTAAGTGATCTCAAATAATTTATTGTGATCAAATGTTCCGGTTTTCTCATCCACAAAACGCGGAAGAGCAATAGATGCTAAATTACAAACCGCTACTTCATCAGCACTGGTGTACTCAAGAATTTCAGTACATAAGTTACTTGATTTAATAGTTCCCAAATTTTGCTGATTTGATTTTGAGTTAGCCGCATCTTTAAATAACATGTAAGGATTACCTGTTTCAATTTGCGCTTCAATAATTGCAGCCCATAATTCGCGAGCTTTAATTTGCTTACGGAATTTTCCTTCTGATTCGTATTTAGTATATAATGCTTCAAATGCTTCGCTGTGGCAATCGCTTAAGCCCGGGCATTCGTTAGGACACATTAAACTCCACTCGCCTTCAGCTTCAACACGTTTCATGAAAAGATCGGGGATCCACAATGCTGTAAATAGATCGCGCGCGCGCATTTCTTCTTTACCGTGATTTTTACGAATGTCTAAGAAATCGTAAATATCCGCATGCCATGGCTCTAAATACACAGCAATAGAACCTTTACGTTTTCCACCACCTTGATCTACATAACGTGCTGTTTCGTTAAATACTTTCAACATCGGAATAATTCCGTTGGATGTTCCGTTAGTTCCTTTAATATACGAACCTGTGGCGCGTACATTATGAATGCTAATTCCAATTCCACCTGCACTTTGAGAGATACGAGCACATTGTTTTAATGTATCGTAAATTCCATCAATGCTATCTTCTTTCATTTGCAATAAGAAGCATGAACTCATTTGTGGTTTTGGCGTACCTGCGTTAAATAAAGTTGGTGTTGCATGAGTGAACCAACGTTCGCTCATCATATTATACGTAGTTAACGCACTTTCAATTTCGTTTTTGTGTATACCAACGGCTACACGCATCAACATATGTTGTGGACGCTCGGCAACTTTACCGTGCATCTTTAAAAGGTAAGAGCGTTCTAATGTTTTAAATCCAAAATAGTCGTAACCAAAATCACGGTCGTATATAATAGACGAATCTAATAACTGAGCATTGTCCATTACGATCTTGTAAACATCATCGGCAATTAATGATGCGCGCGTGTTTGTTTTAGGATCGATGTAATTATAAAGTTCTTCAATTGTTTTAGAGAATGACTTAATTGTATTCTTGTGTAGATTACTAACCGCAATGCGCGACGCCAATAAAGCGTAATCGGGGTGACGCGAGGTTAAACCCGCAGCCGTTTCAGCCGCTAGATTATCTAATTCGGATGTAGTTACGCCATCGTATACACCATCAATTACTTTTTTCGCTACCAGGATCGAATCCACATGCGAAGGATCTAAGCCATAGCTTAGTTTTTGAATACGCGCAGTGATCTTATCGAATTTAACCGACTCACTGGTGCCATCTCTTTTAATTACAAACATACGCCTTAAGTTTTTTTATTGGTTTTTTGAGTTTTTTTGATCTATTTGGAATACACAAGTTACATCCTGAATACCCCTTTTAATTTCTTCTATTTTAATTTAATTAACAATCGTTCGGTTAATTACATCTATCTGATTTCCTTACGTTTAGGGGCTAAAACCTCCAGTACAAGAGTTGTCTCTTGTTAAACGATAGGATCGTAAGATAGGCGTGGATTATTAACTGACGAATACCATGCGTTTAAAAGTCTTCATCTAACTTAAACACATTGTTTTCTTCACTTTTGCCCATAACACCGGCCTTTTGGTACTCGGCCACGCGTTTTTCAAAAAAGTTGGTTTTCCCTTGAAGCGATATCATTTCCATGAAATCAAAAGGGTTTGTTGCGTTGTAATATTTATCACAACTCAAAGCAACCAACAATCTATCGGCACAGAATTCTATGTATTGACACATGAGATCAGAGTTCATTCCAATTAACTTAACCGGAATAGCGTCAACTACAAATTTCTTTTCAATCATTACAGCATCAGTAATAATTTTAGTTACCTGATCTTGTGGCAACTGATTTTTTAGATGCTGCGCATATAATAAGCATGCAAAATCGCAA
>CAYYUS010000041.1:0-10961 GCA_964474925.1 uncultured Akkermansia sp.
ATTTGCTTATCACGCTTCATGTGATTAAGCGTACGCATATTGTGCAAACGATCGGCAAGTTTTATCAAGATCACACGAATATCCTCACTCATGGTGAGTAATACTTTTCTAAAATTCTCTGCTTGAATTGAAGATGTATTATCAATAACGCCCGAGATCTTGGTTAATCCATCAATGATCTGCGCGATCTTCTCGCCAAATAAACCACGAATATCTTCTAAGGTAAGATCAGTGTCTTCAACGGTATCGTGTAATAATGCGCACACAATTCCGGTAGCGCCCAATCCCATTTCTTCGGCACAAATTGTAGCAACAGCAATTGGATGGTAAATATAAGGCTCGCCACTTTTTCGGCGCATTTCTTTATGCGCTTCCACCGCAACTTCAAAAGCTTTGCGGATCATTTCCTTATCACCTTTTTCAAGGCGACGCTTGCAAGCTTTAATTAAAAGTTTGTATCGGTTAAGGATCTCTTTTCGTTCGGCTTCGAGGTCGATTTGCATAATTCAAATTACAGTCTGAAATTACTTATAATCTCTAAGAAATGAAATAGAATCGAAAGAATTTTAAGATGTTTTAGATAAAGCAGTTTTACCGAGAAACTAATGCCTTTTACTTGGGAACGAAAATAGGAGTTTGCTTATTGGGGTCTGGCTTATCGGCCTTATCATTCTTGTTCTTTTCATTGCGAGCATCCACATCTTCAGCAACAACCCATTTTCCTTTTCTTTGGATCATTGAATCAAAACTTCCGTCAGGACCATAATATTGCGGCAAACCATCCATTACGGTTCCTTCCTCGCGAGGTCCTAAATGGCTATAAACTATTCTGCCACTTTTATCATCGTACTTTAAACTCATCGTAACATCACTGCTGTATTCAAACATCAAACGTTTAGGATTCTTTTTTGCGAACTTAAATACATCCTTTCCAAAAATTGGTGTGCCATCGAGTTTAAAATATAATGCATCAATAAATTTTCGTTGGATCAATTTATCATTTCCATCCCAAGCAATTAATGTATAATAATCTTCGCATTCAATAATATCTAGATACAACATGCCAAACCATTTGTCGGGTGTACCAATGTATGTTTCGGGATTTTTTACGCTCCCTGATTTATCCACGAGTTTAAAATACTCGTAATTGTTTACCGTTTCGTGTTTCATAAATCCCTTCTTAACACGTTTTGAATTATTCACCAATAAAAATCCAAAAAATAAATGTGTTTCATCATCCTTGTGAATATTCCAAGTGATCAATTTGAATTTTTTGCTCTTTGGGCTTAAAGTTGAGATCTCTTTTAAACTATCAAAAGGGAAATCCAGTGATTTTTGACTTACGGCAATGGATTCGATCGTTTTTATAAACTCTTTATTGGCGGCCATTCTGTCCGCTTCCTTTTTACTATAAAAGACCTCCGTTTGCAAGCTTCTTAACTCAAACAACTTAGCAGCGTATATGCTTTTAATAGAATCTCCCTTTTGCGCAAAGGAAAAGGCTGAGATCACCAAAAAAAGATAAATGAGTTGTTTTTTCATTTGAACAATAACACAAATATCAGTAATTTGTTACAGTATTGAGTAATAAAGCTCCCATTTTATAAACCTTTAAATGTTATACCTGCGTTATATCCGCTTATTTGTAAATTATCTGGCGTTTATTGCGCTTTGCGTAGCCATTTACAACTACGAATTAAGCATTTATTTATTACGACAGGCCAAGGGTCAATTACAAGTTTCAAGTGGCACCGAAAGTTTTGAAGACTATAGAGCAAATACTAAGCTAAGCAAAAAAGAATCCTTTAATCTTCGGCTTATAGATGAGATCAAAAAATTCTCGGTAGCCAGTTTAGGATATAAGCCAACGGATAATTTCACCACCATTTATGATCAACACAACAAACCCATTTTATGGGTGATAACTGCTTCCGAAAAATACAAACTCAAAGCGGTTGAGTGGAAGTTTCCTTTAATAGGAAACGTAAGTTATAAGGGATTTTTTAATAAAGAACTTGCTTTAAAAGAGAAGAATAAATTGCAGGCCGCCGGTTATGATGTTGGAATAAGAAGCGTTTCGGCGTGGAGCACATTGGGATGGTTTAGCGATCCCTTATTAAGTTCGCACTTAAATAAAAGCAAAGGCAACTTTTGCAATTTGCTATTTCACGAGCTTTTTCATGCCACCTTTTTTGCAGCGAGTAACATAAACGAGAATGAGAACCTGGCCAATTTTATAGCACATAAAGCCACCATTCAATTTCTTAAAAAGGATACGCTTGCCTTAAAAGAATACTTGTATGATCATGATCAACGCGAAAAGCTGAATAAATTTCTGAACGCAAATACAAAAGCCTATAAATTATTCCTGGATTCGGTTTTAAACCACAAAAACAAGCTCATTTTAAAACAAAAAGAGCTCATTTTTTTAATAAAAAAACTTAAAAACGAGGGAATTAAAAAAGAAAAACTTGTTTTGATGACCGAAGAAGAAATTCTGCTTGAGCAGAACGCCTATTTCATTGATTATATGCAGTACAACAGCCAGCAAGATAGCCTCGAAAATGCTTTTAACAAATTTTATAAGGGGTCGATAAAAAACATGGTACGGTCTTTGGCTCCATAAGGGTGTAATAGTTATATTTGAAATCAAGACATAAAATTATGAAAACCTTTCTATTACCTTTTGTACTCCTTTTCTCTATCGCATCGTTTGCTCAAACTGGTTATGATGTAAAATTTCAGATCAAGAACAACACGGATACTACCATGTATCTTGTTCGCACTATTTTTGATAAACAATATATTTCTGATACCTGTAAAAAAGTAAAAAATGGCTTGGTGCAATTTAAAGGCAAAAAAACATTAGATAAAGGCGTGTATACTTTAGTGAGCCAAGAGAAATCGGTTTACTTTGATTTTTTGATCAACGATTCGTATAATTTTACGGTGAGTTTTGATCGCAATGATATTGTGAATTCATTGAAATCGAATGGAAGCAAAGAGAACGAAGATATGTTTGCTTACCTTAAATTTATGACCAATAAAAATGCTGAGTTCATTAAAGCCAAAGATCAAAGCAAAACGATGAACAAAGCCGATAGCACCAAATTTGTAAAGGAAAAATTTGAGGCTATGACAAAAGATGTTGTGAAGTTTGAGGAGAGTTTCATGAAAAAAGTGAAAGGCACTTTTACTTACGACTTTTTAAATATGAAAAGCGAGAAAGAGGCTAAAGAAGTTCCAAAAGCCTCTAACGGAAGACCTGATAGTTTGTGGAGATATTATTATTATAAGAATCACTTTTTTGAAGGTGTAGATTTTAAAGATAAACGAATTGTAACTATCCCCTTCTTCGATGATCGCATCAAACGTTACTTAGATGGTGTGATCTTTCAATATTCTCCTGATAGTTTAATAAAAGAATTAGATTGGATATTGGGCCAATGCGTACCAAATGAATTGGTGTATAATTTATTGTTAGGACATTTTACCTATAAATACGAACAAGATAAGCGCATGAGTTTTGATAAAGTGTTTGTGCACTTAGCTGATAATTATATTTTAAATGGTAAAGCTAAGGAAGTGTACACAGAAGAAACCGTTAAGGCTATAAAAAAACGAGTTGACGTTCTTCGAAATTTATTGATCGGTTCAAAAGCCAGTGAACTTTACATGATAGATACGGTTGACGCTCGCAAAGTTATAAAGATGGGCTTTGATACGGTAGTTAGTAGTAAAAGCGCTACTGAATTATACTATAAGAACATTGATAAATTAACTCCCATGTTCAAGACCTTATACATGGTGAATGCAAAGTTTACGGTGTTGGTTTTTTGGGATGTAGATTGCAGTCATTGCCAAACAGAGATCCCAAAATTGCACGAAGAACTAAATAAAAAAGTAAAAGGCAAGATCGATTACAAAGTGGTTTCTGTTTATACCAAAGAAGAGTTTGAAAAATGGCGCAAATACATTATTGAGAAAAAACTCACAGATTTTTATCACTTGTATGATCCTATCCATTTGAATAATATAAAAGATAAATACGATATCATTTCAACTCCTGTTATCTATGTATTGGATAAAGATAAATTGATCAAAGGAAAAAAGATGGCTGCCGACCAGGTGGCGGGCCTTTTAGAATATTTGAACAGTTTAGAAAAAACTCAAGATAAAAAATAAAAATCTCAAACTATGATCCGCTCTGTAAAACTTAACCTTTCCATCTTCTTTAGTATTTTATGTGCTTTTTCATTTGCGCAAAGCGGATATGACATTCGCTTCAATATGAAAGGGAATAAAGATACCATCATGTATCTTGTAAAATATGTTTGGGATCAACAGTACATTGCCGATACCTGCAAAAACATAAAGAATGGTCAAGTTGTTTTTAAAGGAAAAGAAGATCTTGATAAAGGTGTTTATGTTCTGGTGAGTCAGGGTAAATCCATTTACTTTGACGTGTTTGTAAATGAGAATCAAAAATTCACCATCAATTGCGATAATAGTGATATTGTGAATACACTTAAAGTTGTTGGGAATAAAGAGAACGAAACTTTTTTTAGCTATATTAAATATATCACCAACAAAAATCAAGAGTTTGGCAAATTTCAGGCGCAAACAAAAGGAATGAACAAAGCAGACAGCACTAAGTTCATGTTGGATAAAATAAATTTAATGAATAGTGATGTGGTAAAGTTTGAAAAAGACTTTATGGAAAGAACCAAGGGCACTTATGTGAACGATGTAATGAATTTAAAAACGGAAAAGAATCCAACAGACATTCCAAAAGCATCCAACGGAAGGCCGGATAGCGTATATCAATACTATTGGTATAAAAGTCATTTTTTTGACGGCATAGACTTTACCGACGACCGTACTATTCGCACACCATTTTTTGATGATCGTGTAAAACGTTATTTTGAAAGTGTGATCTTACAAGCACCGGATACAATGATCCAAGAAATTGATAAGATCTTGGCGAAGTGTAAACCCGATGGCTTGGTGTACAATTTATTGATCGGACATTTTACGTATAAATATGAGCAAGATAAGCGCATGGGTTTTGATAAAGTGTTTGTGCACCTTTGCGATAAGTATATCATTAGCGGTAAGGCTAAAAAAGTTTATGAGGATGAAACCGCTAAGAAAATAAAAGAGCGCGCTGATATTTTAAGAAATATCTTATTGGAGTCAAAAGCGCCTGAGATCTATATGATAGACACCATTCATGGAAGAGAAGTTTTGAAAATGGGATTTGATACAGCCAAAACAAGCGAATCGATCACCAAACTTTATTACAAGAACTTGGATAAACTTACACCGTGGTTCAAAACGGTTTATGGAATAAGTGCAAAATACACAGTGCTTGTTTTTTGGTCGGTAGATTGTGGGCATTGCCAAACGGAGATCCCAAAACTGAATGATACATTAAAGACCTTAAAAGGTAAGATCGATTTTAAAGTGCTGTCGGTTTATACCAAAGAGGATTTTGAAGCTTGGAGAAAATTCATCATTGACAAAAAACTGGATTTCATTAATGTATTCGATCCGGTTCACATCAACGATCTTAAGAATAAGTATGATATTTATTCAACGCCGGTTATCTATATTTTAGATAAGGACAAAAAGATCAAAGCAAAACGCTTAGGCTCTGAACAAGTGGTAGACATGCTTAAATTCTTTGAAAAACAGGACGCCAAATAGTTGAAATGTAAATTTAAAATTATTTAGGTCCTTTAATGTCCAGATTTATATTTCTTGAATTATTAGGGAATTATTGTACTTTCGTAATTGTAAAAGCAAAGTACAGCATTGGAAACCACCATCAAAAAATTACAAGACGAAGTAAAAGCATTAAGGAAGGAAAATTATGCCTTAAAGGAAAAGCTTTTTGTTGAAGAGGTGAAACACACTGTAAAAGTTCCTGAAGCATTTGCACCAATATTCAATAATGCCGAAAAGGTAGTTGCCAATTATTTCAAAGACTTAAAGTTCAATCCCTCTCAAGGCACCATTGATATTAATAAAGAACGCTATGTGCTTTTAAGAGCTTCTGCTTTATCTTACGAATTTTTAAAGTCCATTAAAAACCTTTACAAAGATCGCGGCGAAGAGGAAGCCATGAATATTGGAAAGAATATTTTATTTGATGTGGCACACGTTCTGGGAAATGAAGATGCTCTCAATTTTCACAAGAAATTAAAATTAAAGGATCCCATTAGTAAATTATCCGCAGGGCCTATTCATTTTGCATACACAGGATGGGCATTTGTTGACATTTCTGCTGAAAGCAATCCAAGTCCTGATAATAATTTTTTTCTTAAATACAATCATCCATTTTCATTCGAGGCCGATTCGTGGTTAAAGTCCAACAAAAAAAGTGATACTACCGTTTGTATCATGAATGCCGGTTATTCTAGTGGTTGGTGCGAAGCAAGTTTTGGAATTCCTTTAACGGCAGTTGAGATCACTTGTCGTGCGCGTGGAGACAAGCACTGTACTTTTATCATGGCTCCTCCAAACATGATCGACAAATATATTCCAACTAAAAAACACTCCAAACAACCTATTTCTGTTCCAACATTTTTGGAGCGCAAAACAATTGAAGAAAAATTACAATCCTCTTTAAGTGAAAAAGAATTTTTGATCAAAGAGATCCATCATCGCGTAAAAAATAATTTACAGATCATTTCAAGCCTTTTGAATTTACAAGCCGGGGCAATTAAAGATAAAGAAGCAAGAGAAAAATACCGTGAAAGTGTTGGTCGCGTAAAATCCATGGCACTCATTCATGAGATGCTTTATCAAACAAAGAATCTTTCTAATATAAAAGCCGACGAGTATTTGAACGAACTCGTTAATTATATTTCGAGCACTTATAATGTTGGCAAAAAGATAAAAGTTAAACTCACCATTGATCCCGATCTAAAGCGAATAGACATGAACCGCGCTGTTCCATGTGGATTGTTGATCAACGAATTATTATCTAACGCATTTAAGTACGCTTTTGAAAATAAAAAGAACGGCTCTATACATATTGATTTTAAACTCTTAAAAAAGCAAACTCACAAATTTCAATTAAGTGTGAAAGATGATGGCATTGGTTTGCCGGGTAAAATTAAGATCGATTCTCCTGATACTCTTGGATTGCAATTGGTTCAAACCCTCGCTGAACAACTCGATGGTGTTTTAAAAGTAAATCAGAAAAAAGGAACAGAATTTATCATTCAGTTCTCGTAAGGAGAGTTAAAAAATCGCTTAGGAAATAAAGTAAATGGTTAGAACGATCACAAAATGATGCATAAACTGATCGGCGCCAAATACCCACCAATGATATTTATTGCTTGGATCCACTAGTTTTCTGAACCAAAAACTAAGTTTTCCTTTTATAAGATCGATCATAAAATGTGTGATCAATTGAAATCCTCCTGCAAAAATTGCTTTGTCAAGATCATACAAGATCCAAACCGTAGTAAAAAATAAGAGCGCGTGAACTAAGGCATGAATAAAAATTGGATACAAAGGTTTCCCATATCTCTTTGCATTCAACATCCAATCCGTACTTAAATGCGTAAAATCTGCCGCCCAATGACAAACATTTAGCACAATTAAAGCTATAAGCATGGTTGTATCCATTTTACACTAATTGTTCTATAGGTGTACAAACGCCGTTCTCGCAAACGTAACATTTAAGTCGGTCTTTGAACACATAGGGTTTGTAAATAGATTTATTTAAAAGCATTCGCAAACATTCTTGCACACCTTCAATAATACTTGGATGTGGATGCATCATATCTGCCAACTCACGAATTCCTTGATTAGTATGGATCAAATAAGCAACAGCTTGAATGGCCGAACTTGCGTGCTCGCCCACCGCGCGCATTCCTAAAATTCTCATTGCATTATCGTTGGTAACAATGATCTTAAAAAAACCAACCGTTTTACGCATGGCAATTGCTCTTGCGTTTGTAGCATAATCTAATTTCACAACTTTATGCGGAATTCCTTTTGCTACTAATTCTTGTTCATTCATTCCAACCGCCGCCACTTCGGGGTTAAGGAACATGATAGTCGAAATATTTTTATAGGACAGTGGCTTTACAATTGGGCCAAACATTCTTACTACAGCGTGGCGCGCTTCGCGCTCTCCCACATTTACTAAAGCAACTTCAGTGGTTACATCTCCCGCTACATAAATATTACTGATATTGGTTTGCGTATCGTCGTCCCACACACAGCCCCGCTCATTTAGTTTTACACCTGCATTTTCTAAACCCAATCCGTTTACATTCGCTTCCCTTCCTATACTCACTAAGGCTTTCTCTACTTGAAATACTTCTGTTTTACCATCCTTATATTTTAACTCATACTCTACGCCGCCATTTTTAATTTCCATACGCACCAAACTTGCGCCGTGATGTAACAAACAACCGTGAGATTCTAAATTCCTACTAATGATATCAGTGATGTCTTTGTCTTCAAAAGGTAAAATGCGATCTGCTTTGTCGATCAATGAAACTTTTGTATTTCCTAAAAGCGAGAATATGGTTGCAAACTCACAACCAATAACACCGGCTCCTAATACAACCATGCTTTTTGGAAAACTGGTTAGATTACGAATGCCATTACTCGTCATAATGGTCTTTTCATCAACTGTAATGTTCGCCGGTTTTCGCGGACTGCTTCCTGAACAAATTAAAATATTATCTGCCTTAACTTCTTTTGATGTGCCGTCTTCTTTAGTAATTCGCACAGTATGCTTATCTACAAGATAACCTGTGCCTCTTTCGTAGAACATCAAATCACTTCTTTGTTTTTGCAAGAACTGCAAGTGAACCGTCATTTGTGTTTTGCGTTCAAACACAGCTTCATTTACAATTCGCGAAACATCTTTAAAGTCGGGTGTAAAATTTGGAACTAATTCTTTTGTGATCTGAACTTTTAACGCATGTTCCCATAAAGTTTTTGAAGCTAATACACCATCGTACACACCTGCTCCACCTAATTTGAATTTTTCGATGATGAGCACTTTTTTGCCAAAATCGATGGCGCGCATGGCTCCGGCATAACCACTAGGGCCACCTCCAATAACTACTAGTTCAAAATGCTCCATTTCTTTTGCAAATATACATACTGTTAAAAGTTAATAAGTCCGAATTTATATTTCTTTTTCTTAATGGCGTAAAATAAAGATTGTGTGCTTGAGAATTGTGAAGCGATCTTTGGACGCGTATAGATCTTTTCTTTTTTCGCTTCAAACAATGATTGTTTTGTGAATTTACCATCACCAATATCCATAGCCACAAGTACCGTGATCATTTTACGGCCGATCCCGTTTCTTGCTCTTTTTGGATCAAGGTTCGGATCAAGATTCTTCGGACTATCATTGTAAATGAAATTCAATTTGTTGCCTGTAAGTACAAATGAGTATGATGAATAATACCCGCCATCATTAGTAGATACTTGTGTCTTTGGAATATGTTGCGTCCATTTTATTGAAGCATCAGGATTGACGTTCACAACAATAATATCATTGTAATTATAATAATATGTTGTTGTACATCCGCCTTTTGGTTGACATGTAGTAACCACGTTTACATAGGACTGTTCTGCGATCATGATCAAACCTCCGTTTGGTTGGGTAACAATATAATCAATCGTATAATTATAAAGTTCTTTATGTTTTGATGCTCTTCTTGCCGACATGAATTCAGAAAGGAACGCTGAGCTAAAATCTTTTGTTCCTTTGGCAATTACCTGGTTCTTTTCTTTATCCACCGACATAAAAAAAGTTCCGGCCAAACCACCATCATCATTCTTGTTGGAATAAAATCCTCCAACTGCAATAGTTCCTTTTGGTGTAATAGCAAAACTGATGTCACTGATGAATTTATCGCCCAATGAAATTGGCAATTCCTTTATTGTTTTCGTAGCGTCGTTATAAGAAATAATGTTATAACTGTAATTTGGTTTTTTGCGTTCGCGATCTGCTTTCTCCTTTATAACCGCCGCAAGCATGAACACCTTTCCGGAATTATCTACACGGTAATTACTGATCTGGAAATATTTATCCTTATAAGGTAATTCCAATGAAGCGGTCCAGATAATATTCATATTGTTATCAACCAGTTTATAAGAAAATTTCTCATTCGCGTATTTCTCAAATGGATCATTACGCACGATCAAAATTTTTGAACTATCATTAGATAATACGTAAGAGAATGAACCACTATTTTTCTTCTTATCGGCAACGATCTGATCAATAGCTTTAGGTGCACTTATTAAAGACCCGTCTGAAGCGTTTATTTTTTGAACGTAAGCGATCTTCTTGTTTTGATCACTAAAATATGCCGTAGAAAAGATCAATAACTGTCCATTAAGCATGTACATTGCTTCAAAATCTAATTCTTTTCCGTTAACTTCCGGTTGTTTGAATTCCCTAACATATTCAAGTGTCATTGTTTTACGCGAATACTTTTCCAAAGTATTGATCTTTGTAGAAAAGAAGGAGCGTACGCTTCTTAAACAATAAAAGGAAGTCTTGTCAGCGCCGATCAGTCCGGCTATGTCTGTTTTACGAGGTCTTGACAATTCAGGGCCTAATTCAAATTTTGGTGTTTGCGCATTAAATACTGCAACAGTAAATATGGCAAGGAGTGTTAGGTGTATTTTTCTCATAACTAAATGCCTAATCTACCAATAAAATCGACATTTAGCTCGAATAAAAACTATCCTTAAATAAAAAGCAGATCTTTCTCTTATTTTTTCTCTTTTTATTGATAATCAATAAGTTATAATTTTTTTATTTCCAAGGGAATTCTTATTTTTGCAGCCTTTAAATTATAGTAGAATTATGAACGATAGTATCATTTATTTAGTTCCCGTACTTGGGATCATTGGATTAATAGTAATGGCCATTAAATCGGCTTGGGTTACTAAACAGGATGCCGGAGATG
>CAYYUS010000042.1:0-10828 GCA_964474925.1 uncultured Akkermansia sp.
ATGATAAATCTGGAAAATTATCCGACCAAAATCACAAGCAATTAGCGACTTTATTAGATCCATTAAAAGAACGTATCAAGGATTTCGAAAAAAAAGTGGAAGACACTTATTCACAAGAGCGTTCTGAACGCGGTCATTTACGTGGAGAAATCAGTAAATTGATTGAGCTCAATCAATCAATGTCCAAAGAAGCACAAAACTTAGTAACAGCTCTTAAGGGTGAAAATAAAACTCAAGGCAACTGGGGTGAATTAATCTTAGAAAATATTTTAGAGCGCTCAGGCTTACGTAAAGGTGAAGAATACATCGTCCAAGATACTCTTCGTGGTTCTGAAGGCGAAATTTTACGTCCCGATCGGATTGTGATCTCAGAGAACGAAGCATGTATTATTGATTACAAAACCGGCAAGGAAAATACACCTAAATACCAGCAGCAAATGAAGGACTACGAATGGGCGCTTGAAAAAATGGGCTACCAAAACATCAAAAAATTGCTGGTTTATATTGAGGATCTTAAAATAATTGAAGTATATTAGTACCTTATTATACCTATGAATAAACTATTTTATACAGCTGCACTTCTTGCTTTTTTTAGCACAAATGCACAAAACCCGGGGATCCGTTTATCCTATATTGATTCAACCGCAAAACCGGGCGATGATTTTTATACATTTTGTAACGGCAAATGGCAAAAGTCGTTTCAACTTTCGGCAAGCGATTCTCGCTATGGAAGTTTTAACGAGATAAACGATAATAATTTAAAGAATATCTATACCATCTATACTTTAGCATCAACTGATAAAACCGCTAAGCCGGGAAGCAATGCTCAAAAGCTTAGAGATTTTTACAATACCGCCATGGATTCGGCAAAAGCAAACGCCATGGGCTTAAAACCAATTGAACCGCTTTTACAACAAATAAATAAAGTACAAACAGCCGATGAGATAGTTAAACTCAAAAGTAATTTAGACATGATAGGCGTCCGTTTGTTCTATGCAGGCGGTGTTGATCCCGATCTAAAAAATAGTAAACGCAATTTATTTCAATTTAACCAAGCAGGTTACGGCTTAGGCGATAAAGATTTTTACTACAATCCAAAATTTGAAAAAATTGCCGAAAAATACAAAGAGCATATTGCTAAAATGTTGGTGATAGCCGGAGAAGATAAAGCCAAAGCAGCCGACATAGCCAAACAAATATTTGAATTAGAGAAAAGGATCCTAGATAAAGGTAAAACAACTCCCGAAATGCGCGATCCGGAAAAATTGTATAATCCTATTAGCAAAGCCGATCTAAACAAACTTGCACCGCTCCTAAAATTCGAATCGTATTTTAAAACCCTAGGTATTGTACAGCCTGATACAATTATTATTCATTCGTTAGACTATTTTTCAGCGTTGAATAACATTATTGCCACAACAGACGTGAGCATCTTAAAGAATTATACAAAGTGGTTGGTCATTCACGAAGCGGCTCCCTATCTTTCTAAAGAATTAGTGAACGAGAATTTTGATTTCTATGGCAAAACATTAAGTGGCGCACAAATTCAAAAAGCAAGATGGCAACGCGTTCACAATATTGTGAATGGTACACTTGGTGATATCATTTCGGAAGCGTACGTTAAAAAATTCTTCCCGCAATCATCAAAAGATAAATTACTGACACTCATTGATAATTTAATTGCTGCTTACCGCGAACGAATTGATAGCAGAACTTGGATGGAAGCCTCCACAAAAAAACAAGCGCATCGTAAATTAGATCTACTGATCAAAAAAATTGGCTTCCCTGATAAATGGAAAGATTACTCAACCTTACAAATTGCAACCAATTCTTATTGGGAGAACGTAGTTAAAGCTACCAACTTTGCCATAAAAGAAAATTTAGCTGAACTTAAAAAACCGGTTGACCGTTATAAATGGTTAATGACGCCCGTGATGGTGAACGCATACTACAACCCAACAACTAACGAGATCACTTTTCCTGCAGCAATTTTACAACCGCCGTTTTATGATGTAAATGCCGAAGATGCGGCAAACTACGGAACTATGGGCGCTATTATTGGCCACGAATTAACGCATGGTTTTGATGATCAAGGCGCACAGTTTGACGCTGAAGGAAATTTAAAGAACTGGTGGACCGAACAAGACCTGAAGAATTTTAAATTAAAGCAAGAAGCTATTGTAGCGCAGTTTGACGGATACATTGCCATTGATAGTACGCATGTAAATGGTTCGCAAACACAAGGCGAGAACATTGCCGACCTTGGTGGATTAACGATGGGATACTACGCTTATAAAAAATCATTAAAAGGACAAAAATCAAAAGTGATAGGTGGATTTACAGGAGAACAACGTTTATTTATTGCCTGGTGCCAAGGTTGGAAAACTGTAACACGTGATGCTGAATTAAAACGATTGATCACAGTTGATTTTCATAGCCCGGGTAATTTTAGAGCTTGGGCACCGTTAACCAATATGAAAGAATTTTACGAAGCATTTGATGTAAAACAGGGCGATAAACTTTACGTAGCTCCCGAAAAACGTATTGAGATCTGGTAATGAAAAAAATTATTTTCGGTTTATTTTTAATTCCATATGCATTTGTTGCTCAACTCAACAAATTTGTTGCCGAATGGGCCGAAGATAAGGATCTTAAAAGTGCAGTACTCAGCTATTGTGTTTACGATTACAAGAACGATCTGGTGTTAGCAGAAAATAACGCACACACCTTTATGATCCCCGCAAGTACCATGAAAGCCATTACAACGGCGGCGGCATTAAAAACATTAGGCAATAATTATAAGTTCACCACAAAAATTGCCTACACCGGAAAATTTACAAAAGAAACCGGTGTCATTGATGGCGATGTTTTGATCATAGGTAGTGGAGATCCCACTATTCAATCGGAAAGTTTTTATAAGCCTGATTCAACTACGTTAATGGATAAATGGGCGCAAGCATTAAGCGCGGCAGGTGTAAAAGAAATTAAAGGAAAAATAATTGGCGATGCTTCTGCTTGGGAGCATTTGGTGCCCGGCCATTGGATATGGGCCGATATTGGAAATTATTTTGGTGCTGTACCTTGCGGTTTATCATTTATGGATAATAAATTCAAAGTGATATTTAATAGTAAAGAAGTTGGAAGTACGGCGGAGGTGGTGAAAATAAAACCGGAATCGCTTACTTCAAAAATGACCATTGTAAATAAAGTAATTGCAAAAGGAACCGAAGATGAGGCCTTTGTTTACGGCGATCCATTTGGCTATACAAAATATATTTCCGGAAAAATTCCACCGAATAAAAAGAATTTTGAAGTAGAGGCCGCTATGCCCGACCCCGCTTTAATATGCGCTGAGAGTTTATTGAACTCATTAAAAAAAACCGGGATCAAATGTAACAGCATTGCTACTAGTAATTACGAAAAAAAAGACACCAGTTTTAAAAGCGTAACACTTTACACCCACTACTCTCCTTCCCTCGAAAAAATTGTTCAGGTAACAAATATCACCAGTAATAATTTATTTGCCGAAACTTTGCTAAGAGCCATGGCCTATGGCAGTCCATCTAACGGAATTGAATTGGTAAAAAAATTCTTAGTTGCCAAAGGAATTGAAACATCCGAATTATACATGACCGATGGTAGCGGTTTATCGCGCGCCGATCTGGTTACCACAACCCTGCAAGCAAAAATGTTAGGTAAAATTCAAGCGGACAATATGATCGCCAAGAGTTTCTATAATTCATTACCAGTTGCGGGCAAACAAGGCAGCATGAGTAATATTGGCAAAGGAACATACAGTGAAGGGAAAATGCGCGCAAAAACCGGTTATATCAATAGAGCTCGCGGTTATTGCGGTTATGTAACAACTAAAACCGGCAAGGAAGTTTCATTCTCCATTCTATTCAACAACTACAACTGCAGCGCTAAAGAAGCAAAAGTGAAGATCGAGAAGTTTTTGGTGGCGTTGGGGGAAGAGTAATTACTTCTTTTTATTCTTAGTGATCAAGCGTTTGTACAAATTCTCGTACATTGGAAGTATAGCATTCACGTCAAATTTTTTGGCATGAGCAAATGCGTTCTGTCTAAATTTTTCTAGAAGTTTATCGTCGCTCAATAATTTAATAGCATTAGTTGCCATCTCATTAACGTTGCCAACATTACTTGTAAATCCGGTTTTGCCATTTAAATTAACTTCTGGTAATCCACCCGCGTTTGTACTTATCACAGGCATTTTCATGGCCATGGCTTCTAATGCAGCTAAACCAAAACTTTCCGTTTCGGAAGGAAGTAAAAAAAGATCACCGATGCAAAGCACATCCATTGGATTTGGAATTCGTCCTAAACTTACAATATCTGTATGGTGTTTGCTTTTACGTGCTAATGTCTCAATGGCAGAACGCTCAGGGCCATCGCCAACCAAAATTAATTTACACTTTAATTTAGCGCGCACTTTATTAAATATCGCTATCACATCTTCCACACGTTTTACTTTTCTAAAATTACTAACGTGCACCATTATCTTTTCGCCATGAGGTGCGTAATGTTTTTTAGAACATTGTCCCGTTGAACTCTTGTAGTCTTCTATATTAATGAAGTTAGGGATAACCTCAATTTTGTTATCAATCTTAAATGTTTTAAGCGTGTCCTTCATTAAACTTTCCGAAACCGACGTAATAGCATTACTTTGATTCAAACTAAAACGGATCACAGGTTCAAACGAAGGATCGCGTCCTACCAAAGTAATATCGGTTCCATGCAAGGTTGTAACATAAGGCAAACTTATTTTTTTCGACTTTAAAATTTGTTGTGCCATGTATGCAACCGAAGCGTGAGGAATAGCATAATGCACATGCAAAACATCCAAACGTTCGTAAATAGCTACATCAACAATTTTACTCGCTAAAACACTTTCGTAAGGTTGGTACTCAAACAAAGGATAATCATTTACACTTACTTCATGATAAAATAAATTTTCGCTGAACTGATTCAGTCTAAAAGGTTGAGAATAGCTCATAAAATGAACTTTATGTCCTTTTTTTGCCAAAGCAATTCCAAGCTCTGTGGCTACTACACCACTTCCACCGTAGGTTGGATAACAAACAATACCAATATTCATAATAAGTGAAGGCAAAATTACGCTTTAATTCGTAACTTTGCTCCAGTTGAACTATAAGCTTCATAATTTAAGCACTGAAGATGAATCATTTGTGACGAGTGGCGAAAAACTGCCCGTGATGGAAGAATTTTATACCATTCAGGGCGAAGGTTTTAATACCGGAAAGCCGGCGTATTTTATTCGCATTGGCGGTTGCGATATTGGTTGCCATTGGTGCGATGTAAAAGAAAGCTGGAACGCCAATCAACATCCTTTGGTTATAACAAAAAATGTTGTCAAAAATGTAATTGATCAAAAAGCAGATTCGGTTGTTATTACAGGTGGCGAACCTTTGATCTATAATTTGAATTTTTTGACAAGAGAATTAAAAAGACAAGGCGTAAAAACATTTATTGAAACATCAGGCGCTTATCCTTTTTCGGGAACTTGGGACTGGATCTGTTTATCTCCAAAAAAAACCATGTTGCCTTTGCAAGAAAATTACAAATTAGCCAACGAATTAAAAGTTATTGTTTACAATAAACATGATATTACTTGGGCCGAAGAACAAGCTAAACACGTTTCAAACGATTGTTTATTGTATTTACAACCCGAATGGAGCAAAGTAGAAGAGCTCATCCCTTTGATCGTTGAGTTTGTGAAAACCCATACCAAATGGTGCATCTCTTTGCAAAGTCATAAGTATATGCATATCCCATAGTTACTAGGTAATGGCGGGGCAGACCCCGAAACGACATTTCGGGAAATTTCGTATCTTTGTAGGGCAATGAAATTGATTACTTTAAATATCGACACTATTAAAGCTCTTTGTGACAAATATCACGTTAAGACTTTATTTGCATTTGGCTCCGTGACAAGAGACGAACTTAAACCAACTAGTGACATCGACCTTGTTGTTGACATTGACAGTAACGATCCTCTATCCTATTCCGACGATTATTTTGGCTTAAAGTTTCAATTGGAACTATTACTTAAAAGACACGTCGACCTACTTGAACTACGCGCAATTAAAAATCAATATTTAAAACAAAATATTGACAACTCTAAAGTTCTTGTTTATGGAAAAGGAAATTAAAGTTTGGCTTTCGGATATTAAGCAAGCTATTTTCGAAATAAATCAATTTCTTCCTGACAAAAAAGTATTTCAAGACTTTCAAAAAGACCTTAAAGCTAAACGTGCCATCGAGAGAAATATAGAGATCATTGGCGAAGCTGTTAATAGAATTATAAGTCAAAATCCCACTATTGAAATAACAAATTCTCGCAAAATCGTTGACACAAGAAACAGGATCTCTCATGGTTATGATAGTGTTTCCGACGACATCATTTGGGCGATTGTAATTCGTGACATTCCAAAACTTCAAGTAGAAATCGACGCCCTGTTAGCTAAGTAAAACTGTCTCCGCCACTACTGCGAACGGCGGACTCTGCAAACAAAATTTAAACTATCTTAACCCTAAATCCATTCATTACACCGATCTGTATTTTTTATACGTTTAGATTAGTGTAATTAGTGAATAAGAATCACCAAAATGCAGAAGCCATTTAATTCATTCCACCTCCATAGAGGATATTTTCTGCTCTTAATGGCTATTTACCACTCATAATTAAATACTTTCATGTTTTATAGGGTATTCTTACCTTCGGTACAGTGGGTAAACATTTAAAAACATATTGGGTCAGTCAAATTGGTGGTTGGTTTCTTTACGTACTGATCAATCTCATCTTTTTTGGATTAACTAGCAATACTACATTTAAAGATTATTTACTTTACATTGTTATGATCCCTGCCGGGATCTTCATCACACACGCTTATCGCTATTTGATCCACCGCTTGAACGCCATCAATTTTAAATTATACAATCAAATACTATTTATTTTGTTGAGCAGTTTCATTAAAGCTTTACTCATCTTTTTTGTTTTAGCCATTGCCTCAACCGTGTTTCGTTTAAATGCCAATGACCTTACGTTCATAAATATTCTTTCAAGTATCATCAATTTCTCAGTTGTATTTTTTGTTTGGAACATTATTTACTTTGGTTATCATTATTTTACTAATTACAAACGTGCCGAAATTGATAATCTCAGATTGGAAGCAGCCGGAAAAGAAAGCGAACTCAATAGTTTAAAAGCGCAACTCAATCCACACTTCATGTTCAATAGCATGAATAGTATTCGTGCTTTGGTAGATGAAGATCCAATAAAAGCAAAACAAGCGGTAACTCAATTATCAAACATCTTGCGCAACTCTTTATTAATGAATAAAAGCAAAGAGATCAGCATTAAAGATGAAATGAGTTTAGTAATGGATTATCTTGACCTGGAAAAGATCCGCTACGAAGAGCGTTTGAATTTTGAATTATCTATCGACCCTAAAACAGAACACATGATGGTTCCTCCATTAATTATACAAGGGCAAGTAGAGAATGCTATTAAACACGGGATCTCTAAACTTGAAAAAGGCGGAAAGATAAACGTGGCAACAAAATTGATGGATTCGCAAATAGTGATCACTGTTACAAACACCGGACAACTCAATACCGAACGTTCGATAACAGGTTTAGGATTTAATAATTCCCTACAGCGTTTACAATTGATGTATGGGAAAAAAGCAACCATAAAAATTCAAGAGATCCCTAATGCAAAATTAGTTGAGACCACCATTCAAATTCCATTAAAAAATAAAAACTAAAACCCATATACTATGAAGGCAATTATTGTAGATGACGAACGTTTAGCGCGCAACGAATTAAAAAGTTTGTTGGCCAATCACAAAGAAATTGAAGTAATAGCAGAGTGTGCTAACGCCACCGAAGCCAAAGAAAAAATAGATCAGTTAAAACCTGATGTTGTTTTTTTAGACATTAACATGCCCGGAAAATCGGGATTAGAATTGGTAGAAGAAATTTCTGCCCTACCCGATGTTGTTTTTGTAACTGCGTATGATGAACACGCCATTAAAGCTTTTGAATTAAACGCATTCGACTATTTATTAAAACCGGTTCAACCGCAACGCCTTGCCGAAACGCTAAAAAAATTGGCCGAAAAAGAACATGTTTCTAAAGGAGATAATAACGGACCTTTAGACGAAAATGAATTGATATTTGTAAAAGACGGCGAAAAATGTTGGTTCGTTCGCTTAGCCGATATTCGTTTATTTGAATCGGAAGGCAATTATGTTAGGGTGTATTTTGAGACTTCAAAACCGCTTATTTTACGCAGTTTAAATAATCTAGAAGGTCGTTTAAACGAGCGTCAATTCTTTAGAGCTAGCCGTAAACATATCCTTAACTTAAAATGGATCGCAAGTGTAGAAACTTGGTTCAATGGAGGCTTAATGGTTAAGTTAAAAGACGGAAAAGAGGTAGAAATATCACGTAGACAAGCTGTTAAAATAAAGGATATGCTCAGTCTTTAATGTCAAATTAAAAAACCTCACTCATCAACAACTGAGTTTTAAAAACTTAGAGGGCATTTTTAGTAGCTATAAAGTGTATTTTGCATTTTTTTCACTACATTTAAGGGTTAAATCAACCGATATGACCAAAAAACTACTTTTTATTGCTACTGCCCTTGTGTTCTCATTGGGAAATTCATTTTCTCAAAACAATACAAACTCCACAGCCCCTATTAACAAATTATCAGGTACTCAGGCCCCGCCTCAACAGTGGGAAGCTTGGTTTAGTGCCAAAGTGGAAGAATTCAAAAAAAATAAAACTGCCGGAAAAGCTGCTTTTGCTTCTTATAATATTCCGGTTATTTTCCACATACTTCATAATGCTAATCCTATTGGCACGCCTCCTAATCTTCCGCAAAATCGGATCGGTGAACAAGTAAATATATTGAACAAGATCTTTAATGGCCAGGGAGATAATCCTCAAGCCATTGCTCAGTACTCAAACTATGCAGCAAATCCTAGCATTCAATTTTGTTTAGCTACTACCGATCCCACAAATATTGCTCTTGGAGAACCGGGAATTAATCGCGTAGATATGGCTGCGGTTTTTTCTGCGAATACTGCAACCATGACGAGCGATGCTCAACTCTTAAGTTTTATTGAATATACAGTTAAACCTTTTGTAGTTTGGGATCCAACAAAATATTTAAATATTTATGTGAGTGATATTAGTTCTAGCATAACTATTTTAGGAAGCTCAACTTTCCCTGCAGGAACAACTTTACAAGGACCCTTTGGCAACCTTGGAACAGGTGTAACTGATGGTGTTTGGATATGTACAAAAGTTGTTGGAACGGCTACCGCAACACCTGGACCTTACACTGCAAACTATGATAAAGGAAAAACATTAGCTCGCGAAATTGGCCACTGGCTTGGCGTTCGTAATATTTGGGGGGATGCAAATTGCGGATCGGATTTTTGTAATGACACTCCTCCACATACAGGACCAAACTCTGCATGTCCCGGAAGCTATCCTTACAAAGCAAATTCTTGTGGACCAAACTTGAGTCCGGGTGGAGAAATGAGCATGAACATCATGGATAATACCTATGATGATTGCCGATGGATGTTTACATCAGATCAAGTAGTTCGTATGCAAACCGCGATGAGTCAATGTCCTTTTAGAAATTTACTTGGAACGCACGGACAATGTACACCAACTGTTGTATGTTCACCGGGAACTCCGGCACAAGCAAGCTTTAGTTTAACTGCTCCTGCGCCATGTTTTGGTCAAGCATTTACTCCGGTTAATACTTCAACCGGTTGCCCTGCTCCAACATTTACTTGGGTGTTAACTCCAAATACAGCCACTGTTAACTCAGGTTATTTTACTGGTCAACCTTCGTTTAATTTGTCAAGTCAGGGAACGTATACGTTAGAATTAATTGCTTCGAACACATTAGCAACAACATCTCAAAGTATTGTATTCACAACGGTTATTTGTCCTAAAAACCCAACGTGTTTAGATACACTTAAAAAGATAAAGAAAACTGATACGCTAGACGTTTACACTGTTAACTCGAGCACTTCGGTAATTGGTTGTAACGTTACAAATCCCGGATTTTTAACCGGAACAAATTGTTATAACGATAAAGAATATGCTCAGTTTTTTGCAGCAAACTCTTATAGCGATATCACAATGCCTCAATTAGGATCTGTTTATGTTCTATTTAACCGTGCAGGAACAAAATCTAATTCGGGTAGCGGAACAACGTATTGTAATGTGTGGGGCGGAGGTATACAACTTGGGCCGGTCACATTACTCACACAAAAATTAGCTCCACTGGCAAGTATCGTCTCCACTGTTGTAGCAACGTGGTCAAACGTGGCCTCACCAACAAGTACGGTTCCTTGGTGCGGTACATCAACCTATACATTTGCCGGAAAAGATGTGTATGCTTATAAATATTCGTTCGATCCTCCATATCTATTACCAACCAATGGTTTCCATATTGGTGTAGAAATGCCATGGACAACAAAGAACGCAGGAGATTCGGCGCAAGTGTTCACTAACAGATTAACTAACGCACTCATAGCTGATACATCTGCATTTATTAGAACACAAACTAACAGCTGGTATAAACTAAATAATTTGCGTGGTAGAAATCTTCAGTTAGCTATTATGCCTGAGATCACTTGCCGTAATAAAGTTGGTGTAACAGAGTATAAAAACGAATTGGATGTGAATGTGAGATTAATGCCAAATCCAAACAACGGTCAGTTCAGCATTTTGGCTACACTTGCAAAAGAGCAAG
>CAYYUS010000043.1:0-4109 GCA_964474925.1 uncultured Akkermansia sp.
CAATCTTGGAAAAAGCGAACAGAAAGATGGCTTCGACGGAACACTTATTTGCGTTAATGGAACTACCGGCGAATTAACCTATTCTGCCGCACTCAATTCGCCAATTTTGATCTCTGAAAAAACCATGACGGAATTGAAATGCGATCGTATGCCGGTTGGTTCGGGCGAAAAGCAAGAGAAATTCTCGCTCAATACGGTAAATATCAAAAAAGGCGATCGGCTTTATATCTATACCGATGGTTACGCCGACCAGTTTGGAGGCCCCAGAGGCAAAAAATTCATGTCGAAAAAGTTAAATGAGTTCATTCACTCTATAAGTGGCCTGCCTCTAGGCAAGCAGTCGGAATTACTGGTACGGATCTTTGAAGATTGGAAGGGAAATTTAGAGCAAATCGACGACGTTTGTATTATCGGATTAAAGTTCTAAATTTGTTTTGCATTTGTCAAGGTACAAACTCATAATTGCCTCTCTATTCTGTGGTTTGTTTCTGTTCTCCCAAAACGACAGGACCAAGGATTCTATGCTTGCACTTATAGATAAGTGTAAAGTAGATACTCAAAAGGTTTATTTGTACTCAGATTTCATAAAATACCTTCAGTCGGCACACCCAAATGAAGCGGAAGAATATGGCCAGAAAAATTTGGAACTTGCTCGCAAAATTGGTTTTAAACGCGGGGAGGCGATGGCATTATGTGGCTTAGGTGAATTTCATAATGCAAAAGGAACTTACGGATTTGCACTAGAATCATTTATTCCTGCCTTAAAGCTTTATGAGATACTAAAGGATACTAAAAAGGCATCAACAACCGCTAATTCTATTGGTAATACTTATCTTGGGTTGAATAACTTTGATAAGGCCTTAGAATTCTATAAACTTTCTTACAAATGGGGAGAAGTTGCAAATAGTAAATTGGCCAAAGCAACATCAGCCGTTGGTATAGCCAATGTGTATATGAAACAAGCCAAGTACTCAGAGGCTATTGAGGAGTTAATGTATTCAAAAACAATATTTGAAAATGCTAATAAGGATTTTTACTCAGCTTTTGTATACGCTACCTTAGGCGAAGCATACAATAACATGGGTGACGGCGACTCGGCCATTTATTACGCAAAACTTGCATTGCCTTTGATGGAAAAGCACAATTCTCGTTATGGCCAAGCACTCACGTATCTTACCTTGGGAAATATTGACTTTAACAAGGACAAATTAAATTCAGCACTTAACTATTATTTCAAAACATTGCAGATCTCGGAAGAAGACAAGGCTGTGGATAATCAAAAGGATGTTTGCCTACAGATCTTTAAGCTTTTCGAAAAAAAGGGGAATGCCGAGCAAGCTTTAGCGTATTTTAAAAAGTATAATATGCTAAAAGATTCTATTTATAATGGTGAGAGCAGGAATAAATTATATGAGTTGCAAACCAAGTACGATTCAGATGCCCAAGCAAAAGAGAATAAATTATTGCAACAAGATAAAATGCTAGCAAAAAAATCGTTGCAAAACTCTCGCATTCTTTCTTATTTCATTGCAGGCATCTTAATTCTGGTAGCTGTTTTCACGTATGTTTCTTTCAAGAATTTGAAAAAACAAAAGCTAATGAATGTGGTATTGCAACAGCAAAAAGAATTAGTTGAACAAAGCCGAAAAGAGATCCTGGATAGTATCATGTATGCCAAACGAATTCAAACAACCATTTTGGCCCATCGCGATTTTATAAATGATCACCTCTCCAATAATTTCGTTTATTTTAAACCAAAGGATATTGTAAGTGGCGATTTTTATTGGGCCTATAAAAAGAATAATTTATTTTACTTGGCCGTTTGTGATAGCACAGGCCACGGTGTTCCCGGAGCATTTATGAGTTTGTTAAGTATCTCATTCCTTAATGAAGCTATTGGCGAGAAGAATATTTTAAAACCAAACGAAGTATTTAATTATGTGCGCCAAAAATTAATTGATGCTATAAGTAAAGAAGGGCAAAAGGATGGTTTTGACGGTGTACTGCTTTGCGTTAACAAGGATACAAAAGAGATCACTTATTCTGCTGCCAACAATCGCCCGGTGGTTGTTACCGATAATGTTCTAAAGGAATTAGAATCAGACCGCATGCCGGTTGGTTATGGCGAAAAGAAAGAGGAGTTTAAACTGCACACCATAAAATTAGAAAAGAACGATACGCTGTATTTATTTACCGATGGTTATGCCGATCAGTTTGGCGGACCAAAAGGTAAAAAGCTCATGTATAAAAAACTTCACGAGTTCTTAGTGAATATCTCAAGCCAATCGTTCGAAGCGCAAACTGAATCTCTAGGTACTAATTTTGAATCATGGAAAGGCAATCTGGAGCAGGTTGACGACGTTTGTGTTATTGGTTTAAGAGTGGCTTAATGGCTAGAAAGCTAATACTTTCATTATTATTTTTTTACTATCTCGGATCCACTATTGCTCAAAATAGAATTGATTCTTTGATCACGATCGTAAATTCGTCTAAGTCGGATACCAACAAAGTAAATTTACTGAATGACCTTTCCACTGAACTATATTTTGAAAAACGAAAAGATTCTATAAACTTCAACCGCGAATTAAAGTTTGCCGAACAAGCTTTAGATCTAAGTGAAAAATTAAAGTATTCAAGAGGAAAGGCCAATGCACTCTTACAGATCGGGAATGCATATTTTAAGACTGAGAACAATGTAAAGGCATTCGAATATTTTCAAACAGCACTTAAACTTTCCGAACAGCTTAACTTAAGCGAGATAATTGCTGCTTCTGCGAATAAGATAGGGTACATCCATTGTTTTATCATGAACAATCCTGCAAAGTCGAAGCCGTACTTTGAAAAAGCATTAGCGATCTATAAAACAAGCGGAAATAAAAAGGCATATGCTCGCACCTTGGCAAACTTGGCGGATGTGTACTCGTTTTTAAATGAGGATGAGCGTTCGTTGGATGCAGAAATGGAAGCCTATAAGATCAGTTCTGAAATACATGATTCAAGTGCCATTGCACAAATTACCGGCAATATTGGCGACCACTATATCAAATCCAAACAGTTTGATAAGGCCTTTAAATATGTTACCCTTTCAAGGAAGTTGCAAGAAATAAGAGGATCAAAAATGGGCGTTCATTATAATGATGGACGATTGGGAAATATCTACTTTCAAATGGGCGACTATAAGAACGCCGAATCCTATTTATTAAGAGCGTATGAGTATGCATCAACTTCAAATTATCAAGAACTACTGTTGAGCACCTCAAAGCTATTGTTCGATCTTTACATGAAATTGGGAAAAGCTGAAAAGGCCAGCAAATACCAAACCATGTATTATATGGTTAAAGACTCGATCAATAACCTCGAAAAACTAGCCAAGATCTCTGAAATGGAAACCGACAGAGCTTTAGAAAAACTTGATCTGGAAAATGAAAAGCAATTAGAGATCGCCCATGTAAAGAACGAGCAAAAAAGAAAACAGCAAAATACCATCATAGCATTCGTAGTATTTTGTTTGATACTAGTATTAATATTTTCGGTCATAATTTTCAAACGATTTCAACTTTCAAAAAAGCAAAATGCGATCATTAAATTGCAAAAGGAAGAAGTAGAACTCAAGAATGAAGTGATAGAAGAAAAGCAAAAAGAGATACTAGATTCTATTCATTACGCAAAACGAATTCAATCGGCTTTATTAGCGCATAAAGATTTTATTGACGCGCACCTCGAAAATAATTTTGTTTTGTTCAAGCCAAAAGATATTGTAAGCGGAGATTTTTACTGGGCAGCCGCCAAAAATGATAAATTCTATTTGGCATCTTGCGATAGCACAGGCCATGGTGTGCCAGGTGCTTTTATGAGCTTATTGAACATAGGTTTTTTAGGCGAGGCCATCAAAGAAAAAAATATTTTGGAGCCACATAGTATATTTAATTATGTGCGCGAGCGTTTGATCGACAGCATAAGTAAAGAAGGACAAAAAGACGGATTTGATGGCATCCTTATTTGCGTTGATAAAGCAAATAAAAAAGTAACCTATGCCGCAGCCAATAATGCACCCGTAGTTGTGCGAGATGGAAAATTAATAGAATTAGAATGCGATCGCATGACGGTTG
>CAYYUS010000043.1:4119-10737 GCA_964474925.1 uncultured Akkermansia sp.
AATTAGATAAAAGCTTTACGCTTTATAATTTTGACTTTAAACCTTCTGACCTGTTTTATTTATATACCGACGGTTATCCCGATCAATTTGGCGGACCAAAAGGAAAAAAATTCTTATACAAACGCTTCAATCAATTATTACTTTCTCTTTCGGGCAAACCTATTGATGAACAAAGTAAATTGATGTTGGAAGAATTCAATGTGTGGAAAGGCGACCTTGAACAGATCGATGATGTTTGTGTGATCGGTGTAAAATTCTAACCGGAATATTTAACCACAAAACACACAAAAGAAGAAACGAAATTCACGAAAATTTGACTCTTATTTCGTGACCTTCGTGTAAAAATTTCGTGTGTTTCGTGGTTAAAGTAAGCCTATTAATATTCATTTAATTATTTGATTGTAAGCATCTTAACATTTATTGCAAGTCCACCTTTGTTTATTTATATACCTTTACTTAAAATTTAAAACACTTAATATTATGAAAAGAGCCATCATCATTGGAAGTATCGGTTTGTTTATCGCTATTTTTTTAATGTACGGATGCAACAAGCGTAATTCGTTTGTTGATAAGAACGAAGAGGTAAAAAAACAATGGCAACAAGTAGAAAGTCAGTACCAACGTCGACTTGATCTTATACCAAATATTGTAGCTACTGTAAAAGGTCAAGCAAACTTTGAAAAAGAAACTTTAGAAGGAATTGTTACAGCACGTGCTAAAGCAACTCAAATAACTATTGATCCAACTAATTTAAATGAGAATAACATGGCGCAATTCAAACAAGCGCAAGGCGAATTGTCATCTGCAATTTCTCGTTTATTAATGGTGAGCGAAAATTATCCTGAACTAAAAGCCAACCAAGCTTTTGCCGATCTTCGTGTAGAATTAGAAGGTTGCGAGAACAGAATTTCGGTTGAACGCCAAAGTTATAATGAGGCTGTAAAAGAATTCAACGCATCCATCAAAAAAATTCCGGGAAGTTTATTTGCTTGGGGTTATAAAGATGCTACTTATTTTGAAGCGCAAGCCGGTGCCGAAAAAGCACCTAAGGTTGAGTTTTAATCTCCACTATGCTTTTTAAAAAGAAACCATTATCGAAGCCCGACGAACAACGTTTGATCGCGGCTATTCAAACCGCCGAGCAACAAACCTCGGGCGAGATACGCGTGCATTTTGATACGGATAAAGTAGATTCTGCACTGGACAGAGCCAAACAAATTTTCGCAAAATTAAAAATGCATGAAACCGAATTGCGTAATGGCATTTTATTTTATGTGAATTTAAAACAAAAGCAATTTGCAGTTTGGGGCGATGAAGGCATTAATAAAAATGTACCGGAAAATTTTTGGGATAATGTAAAAGATACGGCCATTTCAAATTTTAAAGACGGAAAGACCATCGACGGACTTGAGAAGTGTATTCTCATGAGCGGAGAGCAATTAAAAAAATATTTTCCTTTAGCCGAAGGTGATAAGAACGAATTAAAGAACGATATCTCTTACTAAATTGAAATTGCGTTCGCTCATATCTGCTTTATTTTTACTTCTTTCGTTCTCGGTTGTTTCGCAAGTACCCGAAAAGCCTAACCCGGCAAGATTATACAATGATCTCAGCGGAACAAATTTTATTTCCGAATCGGATGCACTTCGAATAGAACAACGCCTCGAAGAGTTTTATCATCAAACATCCAATCAAATTTGCATTGTTATTGTTGATGATCTAAAAGGAATGGACGCTTCGCAATTTGCATTTGATATTGGAAATAAATGGGGCGTAGGAACAGAAAAATTCAATAACGGTATTGTTATTTTAATTAAACCAACCGGTGGCGAAGGTCAGCGCGATCTTTTTATTGCCGTAGGTTACGGATTAGAAGGCGCTATTCCTGATCTTGCAACAAAATCAATTCGCGAACACGAAATGACACCGCATTTAAAGAACGCCGATTATTATGGCGCGCTTGTTGCAGCCATTGACGCTTTAGAAAAAGCATCCAAAGGCGAATACGATATAAAGGTTGATCGCGTAAAGAATTTCTTCGAGAAATATAAATTTTTCCTGGCCATCCTGTTTCTGATTTTCGCTTGGTGGATATCCGGCAAAGGAGCTAAAGGCAATTATTCAGGAGGAGGCTTTTCCGGTGGGATGTATCGCGGCGGTAGTAGCTTTGGCGGAAGCAGTAGTTCTTCAAGCGGCGGCTTTGGAGGTTTCGGCGGTGGAAGTTTCGGTGGCGGCGGCTCCGGCGGCAAGTGGTAGCTAAAGGTCGCTGAGCTTATCTAAGCGATCATTCTTTGTGAACTTCGTGAAAAACTTTGTGTAGCCAGCGCTTTGTGGTTTCTGCCTCTATAGAAGTAATTTACTCAACAATTCATTCATCTCTTTTGCCTGGTAAATGATCATCGCATGTCCACCATTCTCAATACTGTGATCGGCTTTTACATTTCTGAACAAAAGTAAATGATCTTTTTTTCCTTGTATATGAATGCAATTCTTCGGTGTTTTTGTGTTCGCCCAATTAACTATCATGCCAATAGAAAGACCCACATAATTTTTTGGCATCGCGTTTATCATTTCTTCAAACACAGCTTTATATTCTTTTTCAAAACCAAGGATCCAATGCGAATTAAAAGCAAAACGACGCAATAATTTTTCCGTGAACCATTTATATACCGGAATGTATTTTTGAAAACGAATGATCCATGGCAATTCAGTTTTGTTCTTACAACTCGAGATCAATATCACTTTTTCGGCATTAAGCACATGCGATAATTCGCTGCATATCATTCCACCAAAAGAAACACCCAATAAACTAAAGGGTTTTGAAGTGTCTATTTGTTGCACGAATAATTTTGCATATTGCTCTAAGGTCATACCCTTTTGAGGTTCGGGCCATTGCAGTATTTTAACCTCGCAATTAGCAATGCGCATGAACTCAAACAGTTTGCCTGTGGTACCAAGCCCCGGAATGGCATAAATGATCTTCATTTCCTTACAAATATAGGCATTCATTAATTTGATAAAGCCGCTCTAAAGTGTAAATTTGTAAAGCTTTTTACATGGCAGCAACCGAACAAGATAAAGAATCAAAAGAAGAAGGAAAAGAAATGACCTTTTTGCAGCACCTCGAGGCTCTGCGCTGGCATTTAGTTCGTAGCGCTGCTGTGATCATGATCTTTGCTATTTCTGCTTTTTGTATGAACGACTTTGTGTTCGACACTGTTATTTTTGGACCATTAGATCAAAATTTTATTTCTTACCGCGGGCTTTGTGCCTTAGGTTATAAAATGGGCATGGGCGATGTGATGTGTATCAAAGTAACAAATCCGCATTTACAAACCTTAGGTGCTTCCGAACAATTTTTTAATCATATGTGGATCTCTTTTCTTGTAGGATTGATCCTCGCTTTTCCTGTAGTACTTTGGGAATTATGGAAATTTGTAAGGCCGGCTTTAAAGGATAAAGAACTTGGTCCCGTTAAAGTATTTGCAGTGATCGCTTCTATTTTATTTTTGATCGGCATCTGCTTCGGCTATTTTTTGCTGTTCCCAATGAGTTATAATTTCTTGGTGAGTTATCAAGTATCATCCAGCGGAATTGTACAAACCAATAATACATTCGACGATTATATTTCCTTGATCTCTACCATGACCTTAGTATCAGGAATTATTTTCGAGATGCCTGTGCTGGTTTATTTTCTTACCAAATTAACTTTACTTACGCCCGAGTTCATGGGTAAGTACCGTAAGCATGCCGTTATTGTTATTTTAATTGCAGCTGCTGTTATTACACCAAGTCCTGATATCGCCTCACAAATGGTAGTAGCTGTTCCTATGTATTTGCTTTACGAAATAAGCATCTTTGTATCACGTCACGTGGTGAGGAAGCGCGAGAAAGCCGAAAAAATGAACGCCTAATAGCATCCATTTTAGCACTTTTCACCCCTTAAAATTCACTATTTATCCTTGTTTTAAGCCAATGGCGTATTTAAGCCTTTATTATTTTGGTTTCCAGTAAATTAATCACATTTTTGTGCTTAAAATCACTCTAATGAAATCTCTTTTTATCCCCAAGTTCCTTCAGGTAGGCCTAGTAGCATTGATCTGCTGTTCAAATGTATTTGCTCAAAAAGCCGCTACCGAAACAAGCGACACTAGTAAAAAAGAAACCAATACGCCTCCCAAAAAGGATAATTATAGGGCATCAAATCCAATTGTGTGCGATCTTATTCATACAAAACTGGAAGTAAGTTTTGATTGGGCTAACGCGCAACTTAAAGGAAAAGCATTTATAAACATGAAGCCGCATTTTTATCCAACACGCATGTGTTATTTGAACGCGCGAGGAATGGATATCAAATCGGTAAAATTATTTCAGTTAACTACAACCGAAGTAAAAGAAATGGTTAATGGAAAGCCGGGTAACCTGCCTGCCGGCAAGGCAGGAAAAACCGTGGAAAAATTAGTTGACGCTACATCAACTTTCAAATACGAAAACGATTCAATTAAAATTGATCTTGGCCGCGAATTTAAATGGAACGAGAATTTCCAGGTGCAAATTGAATACATAGCTAAACCAAATGAATTAAAAGAAGGTGGAAGTAATGCTATTAGCAGCGATAAAGGTTTGTACTTTATCAATAATAAAGCAACTAACCCTTATAAAATGCCGCAAATATGGACGCAAGGAGAAACACAATCTAACTCTGCTTGGTTCCCAACAATTGATAGTCCGAGTCAAAAAATGACACAAGAGATCTTTATCACCGCTCCCGATAAAATGATCACACTTTCAAACGGTATAATGGTGGCTACAAAAAAGAATGCCGATGCAACGCATACCGATCATTGGAAATTGGATCTTCCGCATTCGCCGTATTTGGCAATGATGGGTGTAGGTGAGTTCAAAAAATTTACCGACGAGCCTTGGAAGGGCAAAGAGATCAGTTATTATGTGGAAGCTTCGTACTACGAACATGCAAAAGCAATTTTTGGAAATACCAAAGAGATGATCGATTTCTTCTCAACTAAATTAGGAGTGGATTACGCTTGGCCAAAGTATGCGCAAATTGTGGTGCGTGATTATGTGAGCGGCGCAATGGAAAATACAAGTGCAACTTTGCATGGCGATTTTGCCGTTTATGCTACAACACGCGAAATAATTGATGGTAATAAGGGCGAAGATATTATTTCTCACGAATTATTTCACCAATGGTTTGGCGATCTTGTTACAACCGAGAGTTGGAGCAATTTACCGCTCAACGAAAGTTTTGCAACCTATGGAGAATATCTTTGGTCAGAATATAAATTTGGAAGAGATGCAGCCGATCAGCATCATGCGCAAAGTCGCGCCGGATATATGGCCTCTAACAAACAAGTAAATCTTATCCGTTATAATTACGAGAACCGCGAAGATATGTTCGACGGCTTTAGTTATAATAAGGGCGGACAAGTATTACACATGCTTCGCAAAGCGGTTGGAGATGATGCATTTTTTGCATCCTTAAAAAAATACTTAGAGAATCGTAAATTTAAAACTGCCGAGATCCATGATCTGCGTTTGGCTTTTGAAGAAGTTACAGGTAAGGACATGAATTGGTTCTTTAACCAATGGTTCTTAGCAAAAGGGCATCCGGTTATTGAAGTAACCAATAACTTTAATAGTGCTGATAATATGGTAGAGTTAACTATTGAGCAAAAGCAAAATTTTAAAAATGTGCCTTTGTACGAATTGCCAATGGAAATTGATATTTACGAGAATGGAAAAGTAACGCGTCATCATATTAATGTAACCGAAGCAAAACAAACATTTAAATTTAAAACAACCGGCAAACCACAATTAGTAAATTTTGATGCAGAGCGTCAGTTATTGGCCGAACTCACGTACAAAAAATCGTTAGAGGAATATGTATTCCAATATAAGAACGCGCCTTTGTACAGCGATAGAGTAGAAGCATTAAAAGAATTAAATAAAGAGATCAGCAAAAGTGACGCTGCATACCAAACTATTAAATGGGCGGCCGAAAATGATAAATTCCACCGCGTTCGCCAGGCATCTATTGGTTTTTTAAATACGGTTGCTAAAGATAAAGAGGCAGACTTAAAACCATTAATGGTAAAGATCTTCCAAATGGATAAAAAAACAACTACACGCGCCGAAGCCTTAGAGTTTTTGAATACACATTATGCAAGCGATCCTGAATTAAATGCATTGAACGAAAAAGCATTGATGGAAGCATCGTACGCTATTGTTGCCGAAGGTTTAGATTATTATGTAAAGAAAGATCCTAAGTTAGCGCTTACAAAAGCAAAACCGTTTGAGAACGAACCGGGCAAAGCTATTCTTTACACCTTATCTAGTTTATATGGAAATCATGGTGCCGAAAGCGATATTGTTTTCTTTCACTCGAACATGAAAAATTTTGGAGGTTTTGAATTGATCACCTTTATGAGCAATTATATTAAAATTGCAAAACGTAGCGAAGGTTACTCAGGAGCACTTACTGCAGCGCGCGACTTTGAAGCCATTGCACAAGAGGGAGGACGCTTTACAAAATCGGGCGCCACAAAGGGGTTAAGAGATCTGTTAGCCGTTTGGACCAAAAAAGAAACCGATGCCAAA
>CAYYUS010000044.1:0-10645 GCA_964474925.1 uncultured Akkermansia sp.
GGTAAGAACATAGGCTATTTCATCATTGAAAAGGAATTCAAGTTTATGGGAGCTTGTAAAAATTAAAATTAAATAAATAAAAAGGCCCGATCTTTTTGATCGGGCCTTTTTTATTTTAGTAAAATGCTAGGTCAATATCTCCTTCAATTTCTTTATCTGATCAGGAGTTCCCAATACAAAGATCTTAGCCTCAGGAATTATCTGTGTATCTGCGCTTGGATTGATCACATACTTTCCATCACCGGTTTTAAAACCAATGATGTTGGCCCCTGATTTATTTCGGATCTCAAGATCCTTTAAAGTTTTATTCCTTAAGTGATCAGGGATATTACTAAAAGTGATCTCTTCTAAATTATTATTATCCCCACCCTGGGCAGTTACATAATCAATAAATTCCATCACATCAGGTTTCATTACCAAACTGGCCATGTGTGCACCACCCACTTTATCAGGCATGATCACATTATCCGCCCCTGCAATTTTTATTTTTGTATCCGAACCATCATCACTCGCACGCGAAATGATACTTAGTTTTGGATTCAAATTTCTTGCGGTTAATACAATGAACATATTGTCAGCGTCAACCGGAAGTGTTGTAATCAGTGCTTTGGCTCTTAATATCCCTGCTTTTATTAAGGTTTCATCTTGTGTAGAATCTCCACTGATCACAAGATCTTTGAATCGATGATTAAGCGTTTCGGTTAACTCGGGATTTTTTTCTATCACAACAAAACGCTTATCATGTTTTTTTAAAACTTGCGCTGCTTGTCTTCCGTTACGACCATAACCGCAAATGATCACATGGTCGGTTAATTTTTCTATGGCTGAGTTCAATTTTTGTTGTTTAAATAGGTTATTAAATTCGCCATCCACAACAAAACGGGTGATGGCCGATACGGCATAAGCAAATGTACCAAAACTGGTGATAATTAAAAAACTGGTAAATATCCTTCCTGCGTCGCTTAAAGGGGCTACTTCGCCATAACCAACCGTTGCAACGGTAATAATGGTCATGTAAAATGCATCTAAAAATCTGTAATCCTCAATAAGTATATAGCCAACAGTACCAATAACGATGAGTACCCACATCACAAGAAATGGAAGAACGAACTGTGCGAAAGGTCTTATTTTATCGTAGAGCCGCATGTGTTTTTAAGCAAAATGAGAACCGAAAATAGCTGCTAAAATGCTATATTTGTAAATATAAGAAGAACTGGTGAAAACTAAAACCCTAAAGAAGAATAAAGTTAATGTAGTTACCCTCGGATGCAGCAAGAATTTGGTTGACAGCGAGGTATTGATGGGCCAATTAAAGGCCAACAAATTTGATGTGGAGCACGAGAGTGAAGATGATGATCATAACATTGTGATCATTAACACCTGTGGATTTGTAGATAATGCCAAGCAAGAAAGCATTGATACTATTTTGCGATATGTGGCAGCAAAAAAAGAGGGCTCGGTGGAAAAAGTTTATGTTACCGGCTGTTTGAGTGAGCGCTACAAAGGTGATCTTGAAAAAGAGATACCGGATGTGGATGCCTATTTTGGAACGCGCGATCTTCCACGTTTATTAAAGACATTAAAAGCAGATTATAAACATGAATTGGTTGGAGAGCGTTTGCTTACCACGCCGAATCATTACGCCTATTTTAAAATTAGCGAAGGCTGCGATAGGCCGTGCAGTTTTTGCGCTATTCCGTTAATGCGAGGAAAACATATCTCTGTTCCGATAGAAGAATTAGTAAAGCGCGCAAAAACTTTGGCCTCAAAAGGACCAAAAGAATTATTACTTATTGCACAAGATCTTACGTATTACGGTTTAGATATTTATAAGAAACGCGAACTGGCCAATGTATTAGATCAATTAAGTGATGTAGAAGGCATAGAGTGGATCCGCTTACATTATGCTTTTCCGAGTGGCTTTCCAATGGAAGTATTGGATGTGATGAAGAAAAGAAGTAACGTTTGTAATTATTTGGATATGCCTTTGCAACACATAAGCGATAATATGCTTAAGAGTATGCGTCGCGGTATTACCAAACAAAAAACAATTGACATTGTAAACGAAATACGCGATAAAGTTCCGGGCATTGCTTTACGTACAACTTTAATTGCAGGGTATCCCGGCGAAACAAAACAAGATCATGAAGAGATGTTGAAATGGGTAGAGGAAACAAAATTCGACCGTCTTGGGATCTTTACCTATTCGCATGAAGAAAACACACATGCGTTTAATTTAAAGGATGATGTAAGTGAAAAGGAAAAGAAACGCAGAGCAGATGAGGTAATGAAAATTCAACAAGAGATCTCTTTTCAAAATAATCAAACTAAAGTTGGAAAGACCTTCAAGGTTTTGGTGGATAGAAAAGAAGGCGAATTTTATGTTGGGCGAACAGAATTTGATAGCCCGGATGTAGACAATGAGGTTTTAATTAAAGCAGATAACTCAAATTATATTTCCGTTGGTTCATTTGTGAATGTAAAAATAAATGAGGCGAGCGATTTTGATCTTTATGCAGAAACTATCCTTTAATGCAACCAAAATCACGATCGGATAAAACAAAATTCATCATCACTCTTTTAAGCAGAGTAGTTACAGCCCTGGTGGGTGTATTTTTTGTACCTATATATGTAAAGTTAATTGGGATCGAGTCGTACGGTTTGATCTCGTTTTATTCTACACTAGTTGGAACGTTATCATTATTAGATCTTGGACTAAGTACTGCTATCAGCAGACAAATAGCCATCGATAAAGCAGTTAACACTAGCTTAAAGAGCACTTATGATCTTATTTTTTCGGTGGAAATTATTTATTGGGCCATCGCTTTTGTTCTAGGTGTTTTTATTGTGTCTTGTTCTCATTTAATTGCATCGCATTGGGTAAATGCCGAAACACTTTCGGTATCAACAATTCAAAAAGCGGTGTTGCTTATGGGAATAGTGTTTGTATTTCAATTCCCAATTAGTATTTATAATGGCGCAATGATCGGTTTTGAAAAGCAAATTCAAAATGCTGTTTTAAATGCCGTATTTAGTGTGGTGAAAGCAGCAGGTGTTATTTTTGTGTTAATGTTCTTTGAAGCGAGTGTTGAAGTGTATTTTATTTGGCAGATTGCTATCACTATACTTTTTACATTGATCTTAAGGATATATGTTTGGCGACCGGCTTTTTTGGCGAAGATCAAAACGGCATTCTCGCTGATAGAGATAAAAAAAATATGGCGATTTGCCTTGGGAATGACAGGTATTTCGGCCATTACATTTTTTATCACTCAAGTAGATAAAATTGTAGTAAGCAAAATGCTAACATTGGAATATGTGGGTTATTATAGTTTGGCTTTTTTAATTGCGAGCGCTATTAATCAGATCATTTCTCCTATTCAACCAGTTGTTTTCCCAAAATTAACAGGCTTGATCAGCGCCAATGATCAAACATCTATTGTAAAATTGTATCATCAAACCGCGCGTTGGGTTTCGGTCATTATTTTTCCTATTGGCTGTGTTTTATTTTTTTTCGCAAGCGAGATCCTCATGTTTTGGACCGGAAATATAAAGTTAACCAATAATACTTCTGCTATATTGCAAGTGTGCGTTGTTGGAAGCGTTTTTAATTGCATGATGTGGGTTCCGTATTTATTTATGCTCGCCAAAGGCAATACGCGTTTTACCATCTACCAAAATCTTATTGTTATCATTATTATGTTACCCCTCCTTTACTTTTTAACCAAAACATATGGCGCGCTCGGTGCTAGTTTTGTGTGGTTAATTGTTAATGCCGGTTATGTGACCGTAAGCATTCCTGTATTCCATCACTTTTTTTTGAAAGGAGAATTAATGAGGTGGTATAAAAGTGATGTTGCATTGCCATTGATCACTTCAGTAGCTCTAGTTCTTGGCGTTAAACTGCTTCAGATCCAATTTGATCTTAAGTTCAGTTTGTTGGGTTTAACCACGGTGTTATTAGGTATTACTTTGATCTATACTTTAATTATTCCCGAATTGAGAACTGTTTTGAATAAAATAATACGATCGTGAAAAGCAACACTTTACCTTTTGTGAGTATTTTGATCCCAACGTTCGATCAAAAGCATGAGTATTTGCGCGCAAGTATTCAAAGTGCCATTGATCAATCTTATGGAAAAATAGAGATCGTAATTTCAAATAATCATTCAACAAACGACATAGAAAAAGTATTTCAAGAATTCAATGACGAGAGAATAGTTTACATTAAGCCCGAAGCACATTTAACGTTGAACGATCATTTTAATTTTGTGGCTTCAAAGGCAAAGGGCGAATACATCTGTTTTTTAAGTTCCGACGATCTGCTTTATAGAGGATGCATAGAAAAAACAATGGCACCTTTGATCTCTAACAAGGAACTTGTAATGGCTTATAATGAGAACGTGATCATAGATGCCGGTGGAACTAAGCAAGATGTTATAAGAAAACTTAAATTCCCTACAGGAACCTACAGCAAACATCATATTGCCTTGCGTATGTTGAACAATACAGAATACTGGATCATTGGAAGTGTTATCAAACGTGAGGCCTTTTTAAAAGAACAATTTATAAGCAATATCATTGCGGGCGATTGGGTTTTAGGTTTTAAGTTATTAAAGCATGGAAATGTTGCTTACATTAATGAACAATTAGCAGCTATACGTTTTCATGAGCGCGAGGGAAATAAGCAAACAGAGTACAATGCATTAAAGAAAGAGCACTTTAAGCAGGTTGTAGATAAATATATGGAACTCATTAACGATAGCGAGCTTATAAAAGCAATTAACATAACAAAAGAAGATCTAACAAAATGCTTTGAGGAAGCTATTATTATTAATGTAGTTATACTGTTGCGGCTATACAGAGCAAAAGGTATTGGGCTACAAGAAGCCAGAGATCAAATGCAGATGTACAAAACACACACAGCTAGTAATACACTTTTACGATTAGAGAGAAATTTTGAAAGCCCGATCGGTTTAATATTTACGTATCTTATAGGTTTAAGAAGAAGGGTGAAGCGTAGTTTTTTAAAAATGACAACTAAACATATTTACGGATAAATGTCTTTTATAAAGGAGAGTATATATAGTTTTCTCGATCTGATGACCTTAAAAAGAGGACGCGCTCGACGCATTAATGAATATGATATTCGTTTTCCAATTCGGTATTATAGATATTACGAAGATGGCTACGAGAAGGATACGTTTAGTTATTTCGAAAAGATCATAAAACCAAATGATACGATCTTAGATATTGGTGCTCATATTGGATTGTTTTCGGTCTTCTTCTCAAAAAAATTAAGTAATAAAGGAAGAGTTATTTGTTTTGAACCAACACCCGGCACATTTCAGATCCTTGAAAAAACGGCGGAATTGAATGACTTAAAAAATTGCACATTAGTGAATGCTGCTATTGCTGATAAAAGCGGCAGTTTAAATTTTAATTTAACTTCAAGCGATGGCGAGGGATCGAACGCGAATAGTTTAGTGCAAACCGAAAGAACGGTTAATGTTACAGAAGTTAAAGTGTTTAGTATTGACGATTATAGACGAGCCGAAAAATTAAAGATCGATATTTTAAAGATCGATGTGGAAGGTTATGAACTAAACGCGCTTATTGGAGCAAAGGAAACATTTGATCAGGATAAGCCTTCTGGTATTTTGGCCTTGCATCCTGAAAGCATTAAAAAACTAGGACAAAGTCTTGAACAAATTTGGGATATACTTGAAAAGTACAAATGCAAAGTTGAATATCGAGGCGCACCAATGCTAAAAGTGGATTTTTGTTCTAAGAAAGTATTATTTGATGTGGAATTTAAATGTGAAAAATGAACATCTTAGTCTATTATCAAAATCATTATCACACCGTGTTCCTTGAATCTTTATGTCAAGGTTTTATGACGAGGGGAAATAAGGTTCATTTGCTAACCACATGTTTACCGGGCCAATTACATGAGGAAATGGAAAAGTTGGGAGTAAGAACACATTCCTATACGCCTGGATCAACAACCGTATTTCATTATATAAAACATTTTTTTTACCTCATTAGATTTTGCAAAAGGAACAAGATCGATGTAGTGTATTCGCATTTGCAATTTTCTAACCTCATTGCTGTGTTTGCACAATATTTTATTTCGGCAAAGGTTTTTCCTTGCCGGCATCATTCAAACGACGTAATGATCTTAGGAAACAAGAATGCGATGCGAATTGATAAGTTTGTCAATCGATTTGCAAAACGAATTATTGTTGTTTCTAATGCGGTAAAAGAACAAATGATCAATTACGAAAGCGTTGATCAAAAAAAGATCCGGGTTATTCATTTAGGTTATAATTTTGATCTCTATCATAAACCCGATCCGGTAAATGTAAATGAGATCCGCAACAAAATGAACTGCAAGATGCTGTTGATCATGATCAGTCGGATGACAAGATCCAAACAACACATATTGGCTGTTCAGGTTTTAGACAATGTACTAAAAAAGAATTTGGACGTGAAAATGATCATTATGGATGAAGGAACTGAGAAAGAGAACATAGTTGCGTTTTTAAAAGCTAAAGGAATAGAAGATAAAGTTTTGTTCACTGGTTTTGTAAATAACACGATGGACCATTTGAGCGCTGCCGATCTGCTTATTCATCCTTCTTTTACAGAAGCCAGCAACCAGGTAGTTAAAGAAGCAGCTTTGTTGTTTAAGCCATCAATGGTTTGTAAAGGCGTTGGTGATTTTGAAGAGTATATAATTAACCAACAGAATGGATTTCTGGTGGATCAAAATAATTTGGTGAACGAAATGACGGAGGTGATAGAAAAATATTATTCTAAAGCGGAAGACCTTAAAAAATTCGGATCGCATATTCACGACACTGTTCTTACAAGATTTTCTATAGATCCTGTTTGCGATCAATACATAGAACTCGCTTCATAGATCATGAAATCATTTTTATTGAAAATAGTGCACACAGTTTTTATGATCCGACCAATGGAATCTTTTTTGATATGGTGGATACAACGAAGTAGCAATAGAAGGTCTGTCATAAAATTGGCCCCACCAAATACATGTTATAGCGATAGGGATGTGCGCTATTGTGAGCGATATGGAATAGTGTATAAATTGAATTTGAACGATTACCAATCGTGGTTGTTGTATTTTTTCTCAGAGAGTGATTCCTCATTTGGTTCTTTGAAGTATTTAAAAGAAGGAGATGTTGTGATGGATGTTGGTGGAAATATTGGGCAAACGGCTTTAATGATGGCTAAAAAGATAGGCGATAGTGGAAAGGTTTATAGTTTTGAACCTTTTACAACAACGTATCATCGCTTTAAGGAGAACTTATCTTTGAACCCAAGCATAGGTAATATAGCCTTGCTAAAATTGGCTCTTGGAGAGAAGACCGAAAAATTAGTGATGTATGTGGAGAATGTAAAAAATTCAGGCGGCAACAGGATCAAACCCATAGGAAAAGAGGTAAATGCCGAAGTTGAGGAAGTTGAGATCACAACCCTTGATGAGTTTTCTAAGAGCCATACGATAAATAAAATTGATCTTATAAAAATAGACGTAGAGGGATTTGAAATGAAAGTTCTGTTGGGTTCTCAAACGATCATTCAAAAATTCAAGCCTGCATTGTTTATTGAGGCAAACGATACGAATTTGAGAGCACAAGGAGATAGTTTACAACTCATGAGCGATTTCTTAAAGAGAAATGGATACACTATATTTAATGCAGATACCGAAAGCGAATTAAGCTTAGGTTGGGAAAATAATTTTAAGGGTTCAGATATTTATTGTAAGGTCATTTGATTGTGCAGGATAAAGAAAACATAAAAGACAGGATCTTTTTCTCTATTGTTATACCAACATACAATAGGGCAAGTCTCATCACAAAAACAGTATTATCGCTACTCGAGCAAGAATATCAGAATTTTGAAGTGATCATTGTGGATGATGGAAGTACCGATGATACAGAAGCTGTTGTTAAGAATATTGATACGTTAAAAGTATCTTATCATAAGATCAAGAATAGCGAAAGAGGTTTTGCGCGTAATTTTGGAGCAAAACTTGCCAAAGGCGATTACATTAATTTTTTTGATTCAGATGATCTCGCCTTACCTAATCATCTTGCAATAGCCAATAAAACTATTCTGGAAAAGAATTTCCCTGAACTATTTCATTTGAACTATAGGGTGATGAATAGTAATTCAGGACTTGTAAAAAGTAATATTGGAAAAACCTTGTTAGCCAATGGAGTTTTGATCAATGGAAATATATTAAGTTGTAACGGCGTATTTTTAAAAAAAGAGATCGCGCTACAATTCCCATTCAATGAATCGCGAAAATTATCTGTTTCGGAAGATTGGGATCTTTGGTTGAGGTTATCTGCGCGTTACAAGATCCATTTGGTTGCGGTAGTAACAAGTTATATTGTAGATCATGAAGAAAGAAGTGTAATGACATTTAATGAGCAGAAGCTTCTAGATCGCATGAAAGAATTGTTGGAAAGTATTGGTGGCGATGCTGTTTTTGTTAACGCATATCCATCAGCGGTAAGCAAGATAAAAGCACACATGTTATCGTACATGGCCCTTCATGCTATTTTAACTAAACACAAAAGCATATCTTTTAAGTATCTTAAATTAGCGATCAAGGCAAACTATAGAGAAATGTTTACAAGGCGATTTCTGGCCATTATTAAGCATTTAGTGTTTTAGAATTTTAGATATCTCTTCTTAGCTTCTTAAGAAAAAAACCCTATATTTAGTCGGGCTTACGCTGTTGAAAAGTGGAGGCGATTTATTTTCAATGCTAGCAATTTTAAATTAAGAATGGGTACTGATTTTTTAGCGATGCTTAAAAAGAACAAAAAAGAGATCGCATTATTTCTATTATTTGTTGTTACCTCACTTCCTCTGATCTTAAAATTACCATCTAACGATCGAACTATTTTAAAGGATCACGAATTGTTCGATGAAAAATTAAATGCCATAAGATGTGTGGACGATCTTGTTAGTTATACTGAGGGCCTCTCTAATTCTACATCATTTGACACGACCCAATTCGTTGAGGATCTAAGTAGAGTAATTAAATTAAGATTTAAACATGGTTTGGCTAATTATTCTTTATCGGATAATTGGATCGCAGCCTTATCGGGAAAGTTTATTTGGGATCATTTGGCGGCAATTGTTGATGCGGATGATGTTTTAAAGCATAACGAAGGACTATGTAGTCAACAAACGATAGTGTTCTTGCAGGCTTTAAAACAAAAAGGTATTCAAGCACGAAGTGTTGGTTTAGGAAAGAAAGAAGGTCCTGGCCACTTTATATCAGAAGTAAAATATAGAGGAGATTGGCATACGTATGATGTTTCACTAGAACCCGAATGGTCAAAAGTAAATGTGCCGCATCAAAGCATGGATTATTACCTCGCAAATAGAGATTCACTGTTTAAGGTTTATAAAAGTCATATGCCAATTGAATTATTTAATGCGTTAATGAATACAGTGGATCATGGCGAAGCAGGTAAATTTCCTGCTAAAAGAATGCATTTGTTCCACAGGTTAACGTATAGTGTTACAATTATTTTACCTTATTTATGTTTGATCCTTTTTGTAAATGCTTTGTACAAAAGACGAAGATCAAAGAATAATAGTTAGTTAACTCATGTGTGGAATTTCAGGTTTTATAGATTATAAACAAAACTCTTCAGTTGAAGTATTGAAAGGGATGAACGCCAGTCTTCATCATCGTGGACCGGATGATAATGGATGTAAATTATTTTCTACACAAAAAGCGCAAGTTGGAATTTCACACACACGATTATCCATCATTGATCTATCGGCTACCGGCAAGCAACCAATGCAATACGAGAATTTTTGGATCGTATATAATGGCGAAGTATATAACTTTAATGAGATAAAAATAGAATTGGAGGATCTAGGATATAAATTCAAAAGCTCATCCGACACAGAAGTTATTTTAGTAGCGTACAAGCATTGGGGTTTGGATCTTGTAAATAAACTAATAGGAATGTTTGCTATTGTGATGTACGACGAGCAAAAGAACGAATTGATCTGCATTCGCGATCGTGCCGGAATAAAACCTTTTTATTACTATTGGCACGATGGGCTATTTTTGTTCGCCTCCGAATTAAAAGCGTTTCATTGTCATCCAAATTTCCAAAAGGAAATAAACACGAATGCGATTGCGTCCTTTGTTCAACTTGGCTATATTCCTGCGCCATTTTCTATTTTTAAAAATTGCTATAAACTTTTGCCTGGTCATTATTTGGTATTTAAAATAAATGAAAGGGAGTTGGTAACAAAAAAATATTGGGATGTTTCTGAAGCGTATCTTAAACCAAAACTTACTATTTCATTAAATGAAGCAAAGCAGGAAACAGAAAAAATATTAGCATCTGCCTTTCAATACCGAATGATCTCGGATGTTCCTGTGGGTATTTTTTTAAGTGGAGGCTATGATAGCGCATGTTTAACGGCGGTATTACAAAAGAACATAAATAAGCCTTTGCAAACCTTTACAATTGGTGTTTCCGATTCAAAATTAAATGAAGCGCCTTATGCAAAAGCTATCGCTAAGCATTTGGGAACAGATCATTTTGAGTACATGTGTACACAAAAAGATGCTTTA
>CAYYUS010000045.1:0-6096 GCA_964474925.1 uncultured Akkermansia sp.
AAGGTCGGGTGTTCGAATCACCCCAGTTGGCTTTGTTTTCGATTTCCAAGAAATGGGAGACCAAAAGACATCGGGTCAGATTGAACAGCAGCAAATTTTTAATAAATTACAAAAAACCAATGAACATATAAACGGTGCGATCAACAATGCAATTGATAAACTATACGGTGGAGGAGATAAAGGAGTAGATATAATTAATAAAGATGATTTTAAGGCTCCACAAGATAATACAAAGGTTATAAACCCATAATATTCATATAAAAAGTAATTGTTATTAGTGTAGCGTTATCTTTTTGAAAATAATGAGAATTAAAAAAATATTTTGCTTATCAATTTTTTTGCTTTTTTCTGTGCAAGCTTATTCGCAAAGCGAATCATACTATTATAAAATAATTGACATTTGCACTAATAACATAGAAAAAAACAACAAGCTAGTTGAGAATTATAAAGCCAGAGGTGATGCTAATTTTTCATTAGGATTTTATAATCTTGCTATTTCGGATTATTATAGAAGCATCAAATTAGGTAACGTTTCGGATCTTGTCTATTTAAACTTAGGGATGAGTTATTATAGCATTAATCGAATTGATTCAGCTATAATTATATTAAGAAAATGTGAAAGTATAAATAGTAAAAACATTGATTGTAAATTATACCTTTCTGAATGTTTTAAGAGCAGACGTGATTTTCTTAATTCGAAAGGGATATTGCAAAAAGTTCTTGCTATTGAAAAGAACAACTTGAATGCTACATATAACTTAGCTCTAGTTTATAAGGAGTTAAAAGAGTTTCAAAATGCAATTAATTTGTTTAACTTATGTATAAATTCGAATTTTTTAATTCAGAATTCCTTACTTAATATTTCATTTTGTAAAGCTCAGCTAAATAAGGAAAGCGAAGCTTGGGCGATGTTTAACAAAGCAAGACTTATCGATTCGACAAATCCATTTGTTTATTTATATGAAGGGCATATTTTATATAAATTCAAGAATATTGAGAAGGCCTGTGAGAAATATTATTTCGCCTCAGAAAAAGGTAATATAGAAGCTAGAAGTTTTTTGAAATCATATGGATGTAAATGACAAAAAAGGCTAAAAAGAAATCAATAATGGAATTCTTGAATGATTTAATTGATAGAATATTTTACATTATTTTTGGAGACTAGTAATATTAAATATCAAATTCACATAAACTTTCCTCTGCAATCTTTTCAGTAGTACCAGGAAAGATAATAGCTGCATAGTCCTGTATTTGATTGAGAATTTTTAAAATTAGTCACATTCAAAGCCTTAGTTTTATTACTAAGAAAAATTTGCTACATTACATCATCAAAACCTGTCTACATATTTCGTCCGCCTTCGGCAGTATCCAAGGAGGTCGAAGTTACAACTCAAACTCATACCGTTTTGGCTTTCAAGCTCGAGAAAAGGATGACGAGCTAAAAGGATTATCTAATAGTTACGATTTTGGTAACAGATTTTATGATGCAAGACTGGGCAGATGGCTAAGTATTGATCCAGAAGCGAAATTAGATTCTGACATGTCACCGTATAATGGGTTTGGAAATAACCCAATTATGTTCATTGATCCAGATGGTAAAAAAATAGTTGTTCCGAATGTGAAAGATAGAGTAACTATTTTGAAATTGATAAATTCTAAATCCGCAAATGTTTACGCTATAAATGACAAAACAGGAGAACTTTATTTAAAAACCAAGGTAGATAAGCCAGGGATTGGGCATTCAAAATATTATAGTGAAAAACTTGAGAAGGCAATTATGGATGGCGAAACTATAAAGGTTAGTATTTCACAAACTTACGTCGATGAAAAAGGCAAAGTCAAAGATGTTGATAAAGACGCGGGGGGTGGTGTGACAAAATCTAGGAAAGACGCTAATCCTATGAATCCAGAAGTTTATCAAGAAATTACCATTTCAGGTAATAGTAATGAGAACATAAAAGATAGTAATGGCAAGCCGCTGAAAGATGATGCGGCTGATATATTAGTTCATGAATTAGTGGGTCACGCAATTCCAAAAATTGTTGGAACAGATTCTGGAAATGCAGTTAAAAATGAAAATAAAGTTAGAAAAGAAGCCGATCCTGATGCATATAGATTAAGAGCCGAAGAACCTAATCACGTAGAATAATATTAAAATGAAGAATCAAAGTATTTTAATTTTTCTTTGTATGATATTAGTATCATGTGAAGAAAATACTAAAAATAAAAGTGATAATGAACATTCAGGAAGAATTATGAATAATGTTGCAAATGAGATTAAGGGCGAATGGCAAGTTATTGCAACTGAAAACGATCAATCGAAAACAAATTATAATGTGTGCCCTATTGTAATATTTGGTGATAGCGGAGCAGTTAAAGTAATTAAACCTTCTAAAGAAAATCAATTATATCATTCGGAAATTTCCAATAATATGATCAAGTTTTCGCTTATATCTTCTGGTAGTAAAACGGAGCCCGAAGATAAATTTTTTGATGATCAGTATAAAATTAAGATTGAAAAAGGTCCAGATTATTTGGAATTGAAATTAGTTGAACCGAGCCAAAAGTACTGGTATATTTTAAGGAAATAAATTGATTTTTTTCTCGCGAAAAAGCAAGGTTTTACATAGCTCTTTTTCCAAAAAATTTCTCGCAATTTCGAAAGTCTCCGTGAACGCATCCTACAGATTTATTGCCATTCCTATCAAAAAATTAATATATTTGAATATAATTACTTTATATGAAAGCATCGGTTAGATTTATTTTAGTATTCATGCTGTTGAGTATTTTATCCTTTTCGCAGGAAAAATTCATGTCAACTCAAAGGCATATGGAAGAACTTAAAAAGAAAGGGCTTCAGATCAGCACCGGGGACTTTAATTCGGATGTGGATGCCGTTTTAAAAAAGGCAATTGAAAAGTATTGGAACTATTGTCCGGTAAAATTTGTAAGCAATACTAAATTAAATAAAGACCAACTAACTCTATTGATAGGTAATTATAAGATCAAAAGTTGGACCGATTATTTTTACACTAAAATGACCTTTGTGAACTCAGGATGGATGTTCTTTGATGCTCACTTTGACAACTTAACTGCTAAGGGTGTTAATTATGGTGCCGATAAAGGTTTTGAGCAAATGGAGTTTAAGATCAATATATTTGTTTTAAACCTAGCCGCGCAATTCAAGTTTCACGATAGTGTTTATACACAAGGGAAAAAAGGAGGCCTTGACCAATGGGGAGGTTACAGAAATAAATTAAAGGATTCAAAAATTCTTATCCCAACAGATCTTTTTAATCATGGCGTTACAAAAGAAACATTTAAGGACCTAAAAAATGCTGAGTTTGCTACAGCAGAGGAAATCAACAAACGCTTAGCTGATAATAATACCAAGGGATATAGTGTTTTAGTTGCGTATACTTCACCTATGGGTCGCTATTTCAACGTTATTGATCTTACAACAGGTGATTATTTATTGCATGAGTATCTTGGCGGAAGATTTCAAGATGGGATGACGGGTGATCCTAAGGTGATTGACGAAAAGGCCATAAAGGAAGGTATAGAAGCTATAATTAAAGTAAAGTAAACTTTGCCGATTTTTATTACTGCATAAAATCATTTGAACGCACTTGAATAGCTTAAATAAGAATTTCTTGAAATAATAAAATGATTACCGAGAAATCCATACGCCAAGCATTTGATGAATTAAAAAACATCAAAAAATCAGGGGAATTGCATCCACTCTATTTAGAAAAGTCAGGTGACAACGTTTATATTTCTGAATATATACTTGATGCGATCCCTCATAAGCAATTACTTAAAAACGAACGATTAACGCTTATTGAGTTCGCAGGTGTTATATTTATGGCTGCAAAAAACAATGGTATCGAGATCAAGCGAACAACAGTACTCGACATTAAGTTAGCAATAAAGAAAATAGAGGACCTTGACCCATTTAATGAGTGCCTCACTAAGCAAGATGTACTTGAGGATTATTTAAAACCAATTATTCAGGCGAATGAATTTATTCGGCCGCAATCGACAGATTATTGCATTAAAGTTATATGCGCTATAATAAATTGTGCTTTTAGACCCTAGGGCGTTTTCTTTTATAGAATAGTCTTCAGAACAGGGGCCGTTATTTTGGAAAGATAAGTACCGTCAAAAATTAATTTTCCTCCTAACGAACTAATGATCGGGATTATCTTTGGTTCAAGCTCCTTATACTTGTGCAATACTAAAGTAAAACCACCGTTCATCTGTTTCACAAAGTCAGGGTGCTTGATCAATTGAGCAATGTGGTTAAGGATAGTCTCTGGGCGGTCGTTATCTTCAACCCCTGTATTAAACGCAAAGCCTGAATAGGCATCAACTGAAAGAAACAAATATGCATTTCCTTCCTCGGTAGGAATTTCAACCGGAAAAAAGCAAACATATTCTAAAGGCTTCGTAGCTATAAGCATGGGGTTAAAAGTAGTATTATTTTAGTGAATTTTAGACTTTGAAACGATTGATAGCATACTCTATCCCATTAAACCTATATCGATACTTGTTTTAGTCTTGAGACCCACGCCCTAGTTACCTCCGAAGGTGGACGAAATATGTGAACGAGTTTTGATGATCTACTGTAAGGAAAATTTTGGTAAATTAAAGAGTCCATAGGTAAGCCTTGCTTTGAATTTGTTACAATAAATCCAATGATCGCTTCAATCCCTTTTAAATAACTTAATTTCTGTATAGTTATTATACTGAATAAAATATACTCTGTCTTTAGGTTTTTGAAGTCTTATAAACTCTGAGGGTAAAGTTGGTTGTGAGGTCCCTAAAAGAGTTATTTTTATCCTTTTAGAGTCAATGCCTTTCATGACAAAGTAATTCTTTAACTGTTTGGCTCGTTCATTTGACAATTTGTTGCTGGATTTTTTATATTCCTCATCACAGCACCCACTAAATATTTCAATCCCGAGTTTGTTATCCCTCTTTAAATGTTTTAATAGTGATTTAGTGAGCACACACTCTTCTTTCGGGTTGTCAATGCATTTATATAAGTATAAATCGTCATTCTTAACTTCATAGTAAGCACTGTCCTTGAAAAAATCCAATTTACAGCATTGGTAAAATGTCTTTATTGAATTGAACTCAAACCTATATGGCGTCACATCAACGCGGTATTCTATTCTCGAATTTATAGTATCTGTTGCGATTTCCAAATTGGTTAGTGAATAACCAAAATCATATTCATTCTCAGGCTTCTGAATGCTCAGAAATAGCCTTTGGACTTTTATGCTATCAAATCTCACATAACCGTTTAAGTCACTCTTACTTGAATCGATTATTGTATTATTTGATTTCAAGTAAACCTGGGCGCTCGGAATTTTAATTTCATTTATTTTGTCATAAATATTCAATTTTAAAACGATAGCTTGTCCATTGCAATAACTCGTACAAATAACTAAAATCGAAATAAAAATGATATTAGCTCTTAATCTGTTTTGCTGGCTTGTATGGTGTTGGGGCCTTGGTTTTATCATAGACTTTTTTATTCAAATAAAGTTCGCTACTAACGGTCCCTTGCTTAGTTTTAAACCCAGTAGTTTTTGTTACTTCCTTTAATTCGTTTTGCATGAGCTCGGCTTTTGATCCGGTAGCAACACCATCTTTATAAACATTTCCACCTGTTTGATCTGTGCCAACACCAAGTTTTTCATGACTCCCGCCTTCCTTAATGTGAGCTAGATCTTCATGAATTATAGTGCCGGCAATTTCTGCCAAAGATTCGAATCCTCTCGAAGAGGTACTAATTACAACCCCTACATTTTGAACGGATCCTTTTTTTAGTGTGATTCCATTAAACCAATGTGCTCCTGCGTCATTGGCGCTAATTCCATTGGTTGCAAGATCTACTACTCCATTGGGTGAATTACTACCATCCAAACTCATTGTAGTTCCAGAAAAGTCACCGCCAGGAGTAAGCGCGATATACATGTTTTTTGTAGTACTAACCGAGAACTCTAACAGAACGTCGTCCTTGTTTTTCATCTTAAGAACTAGGTCAACTGCTGCTCTAAGAATTTTACCGCCGTTCACAAAATAAAT
>CAYYUS010000045.1:6106-10462 GCA_964474925.1 uncultured Akkermansia sp.
ATCTCCCTTGTGGTCAACAAAACTAAGTGGATTGTTTCCCATAGATGCATATGGACTGCCATGAGGATATTTGTAATACATAGGATCTATGCTTAGCCATTTAGCAAGCCTAGTATCATTCATCCTATCTCCAAAGTCCAAACTATTCCCCACACCCTTCACTTCGTTATCATTTTCTTTGCCGTTAAATCCAAATCGGTACTGGTTTGAGTTGTAATTTCTACCCCCTTGGATGCTGCCGAAGGCGGACGAAATATGTGAACGTGAATTGATGATCTAATTTACGGAAATTTTCTTAGCAATAAAACTAAGGCTTTGAATGTGACTAATTTTAAAAATTCTCAATCAAATACAGGCTTATGCAGCTATTATCTTTCCTGGAACCACTGAAAAGATTGCACCAGCACATTTTTCTACTCTTTTGGAATCGGAATAGTTTTTTCTAAAGAATCTAATTTAGCCTTTGTTATAATTAAAGATACCTCGTCCGTTTCCTGTTCAGTCAGAAACCCAATTACATTATAAGAAGAATCTAGATGAAAATAAACATTTTTAAATTCATGTTTATCTATTTTGTAAGTGTGAATAATTGAATACTCTATTTTCTTACCTGTTTTTAATTTATTTTGAATCTCTTTAGGATAAGTTTGTTTAAATAGTTCACCGAATGAATAGCTTAGGTATCTTTTATTTTTCATTGACATAAATTTCATTACCGAAGACTCAGCCTTTACATTATCAAGCCCATTTTGACTAAATGATTCTGTAGGTGCGACAAATAAAACACACATGATGAGATAGATCATTTTTTCCATACTAACCTTATTTATCAATCAAAAACATTATTCCTAATATAATCAACACCAACCCGGCAGCGTAACCTCTCATTTTGTAAACCGTTAAAAGGCTTGTATCTAATTTAAGTTTACTGAACACTATAAAGAATAGTATCCCAAAAATAATTAATAATACTCCTAACCAATTATTCGATGACATATTCCAAAGTAAGAAATTAATCTAAAACTGGTTTTGGTGGAGCAACTGTATTTGGCGTTGGCTGCACCACAGTGGTTGTTGGTGGTTTTGCCAATTCATCCGATGCTTCATCTGTAAAGTAGTTGAACAGTTCGCCAACTAACCTTTCAGTTGCTTTATTCTTTATCTTTTCAGATATAAGTGGTCCAACTGTAGCATTGACAATTGTATTAGCTCCCTTAACTATCGCTCCCCTTTTGTCACTCTTTGAAACAAGTACCGATATTTCTATTAAATCTCCAAGTAACTCAACACCTTCACCGACTACAAATAAGGCAGCTCCTGGCACCTGTCCCCCGGGAACGGCTTCAGCTGCAATCGCAACACCTTTCATGCTCTTGCCCGTATTCTGTAGTATAGGCGCAACGTCTTCCCCTAAGTTGGCCAAACCACGCTCTCCATCATATCTTCTGTCCGCAGTTTGCAAAGCACTTCTTATAGGGTTTTCATCCTCATAGGAACGTCTATAGACTCCTTCTCCGTAACTTTTCAACTTATCGTCCCAGTAATAATCAGTTGTTCCTGATCCCTTTGTACCATGTGCCTTTCCCGGGAACAATTTGCTATAGGGAACTTCTTTAACAATTATTGAAAAGCCGTCTTTGTCCTTTTGTATGTATCTATAACTTTTCTCAGCCCCATCCAAATCAACACTCCTTATGACATCATTTTCCGCAAAAGCATAAGGACTAACAAACGGGAATTCTATATACATTGGGTCAACTGACAAGAATTTGCCTAATCTTGAATCATAAATCCTCAATCCATAATCCTGCTGATTCCCCACACCCTTAACTTCATTATCGTTTTCTTTGCCGTTAAAACCGAATCGATATGAATTTGAGTTGTAATTTCGCCCCCCTTGGATACTGCCGAAGGCGGACGAAATATGTGAACGGGTTTTGATAATCTAATGTAGGGAATTTTTTGGAAATAAAAAAGCCAGGGGGTTTACCCCGGCTTATAGCGCTATTGATTTTCATGAAGCTATTAAAAAAATACCTGTGCTTCCTCAATCCAAATATCTTTAATGACCTCTTAATGCGTAGTCTATGACAATATAATATATGATTAAGATAGCCAACAAAAATTGAATAATGAAAAACAACCAATAAGTTATAGATGTTAGTTTATTCTTATTCCTAAATAAAAAAATGAACGCCATTATTATTGAAATCGCTGATGGTATAAATAAATACATCTCATGATTAATATAGGTTACGATATACCACGTCAAGACTACAACAGAATTTAATAATGATAATATAATTATTTTTTGTTTATTATTTTTCATTATCCTTTTACAGGGGTTGATTCTTTTTTTGTTGGTGCTTCTTTTTTAGGTTCTGCCTTTTTAGTGTAATCCAATATTATATCAGAAACAGCTTTACCATAATCGTCATCTATATTCTTATGCGAAGTATTCTTTACTGGAAAATTAACTCCAGCTGTTTTTGTTTTGTCTTTTACTTCTATATCTTCTCTTCCACCAACCATATCACCTGACATCAAATTTATTGCAACACCTACGTTACTTGGTATATTATCATCATCCCATTCATCTAAAATATCCAAAGTAATTAATAAATCAACTTTTATTTCGGGATTCTCATTCACTAATTCAACTGCATTATCAGCACCTAAACTATGCCCTACGATTATTACCTGACCATTCGGATTCAACGCTTTATAATCTTTAATCGTTTTTAAAACATCATTTTTTGTATCTTCACTTTGGTCAGAAGAAAAGGTTACGACTTTAATATGTGGTTTGTCTGCCGCTGCTCCTGATATATACGATATACCATTAATTTCAATACCTGAATCTGAATTTGGGTCATTTTGTGCTTGTGTTTTATTTTTTGGAGGTGGGCCTTTTGCACTTTGTCCTTGAATAACTATAACTAAACTTGAAACGTCTTTTTTAACCTTGGCAGCTTCTAATCCATCTAAATCAACGGCTTGAATTGGTGTATTACTTGCAAACTGATATGGTGTTAGCATAGCGAACTTTCTACTTAAAGGATCAATAGATAAAAACCTACCCAAACGAGGGTCGTATATTCTCATCCCATAATCCTGTGAATTCCCCACACCCTTCACTTCATTATCATTTTCTTTGCCGTTAAAACCGAAGCGGTAAGAGTTTGAGTTGTAATTTCGTCCGCCCTGGATGCTGCCGAAGGCATATAAACTGATTTTTCTATTTTCCTTTAGCAGCAAGGGTTTCATGAATTAAATTACTATCAAATATAATGTTAAAACTTTGCGTTATGTGGATATTACACAATTTTTAATGCAACACTTTTCAACTTTTCATAGTACTCATCTACTTGCGAATCTTGGTATGCCTGAGCTAAGGAAACATATCTATAAAACTCTTTACTTCCCGGAGCGTGACCGCTTATTTTTCTAACAACCTGTTCACTCGTGCCAAGAATTAACATCGTTGTTATGGCCGTTCGTCTCATTGTGTGACTACTAACCGCGTCACAAAATCTAAACACCTCCTTGTTGCCGCCATGTTTGTACCTTGGCTCAGCAATGCCTCTTTTGTTAAGCGTTCGAGGAATATTTTCAGTAAACCCGTACAGTTCCATCACTCTTTTTAAATGTGCATTAAAAACATCAAGCCTATAAGATGGCAAAATTTTATTTTTATATCTACCCTTGTACTTCTCTATAATATCAACGCCAAAATCGGGTAACTTAGCCTTAGTAAAAGTTTGGGTTTTTCTCGATCGGATATTAATGTACATTCTATCGTTTATTAATTCAATGTTTTTTGTAGTTGTATCCATTAGATCTGAGTATCGTAAAGCTACGCAACAGCCAAGTACAAAAATATCTTTTATAGTTCTTTGTGTTTCATTTAATACTGCTTCTTTCTCTTGGTCGCGTATTAAAGTGTTAAGTCTTTCCGGCGATAAAATCGTAATATCGGTTTCTTCATACGGTGCGTAAAATTTTTTGTGAAAGAAGCCAATATTCATTCCTTTTTCATTAATAAGATAATTAAATAAACACCTTATTAGTTTTATCATTCGGCCAACATAATTATCGTGATGATCAAGCTCGTCGTATAGGTATGATGTAAATTCGTTGTAGAATTTTTTCCAGTATTTCATTTCCTCATTGAAAACACTTTTGCTCTTTTGATCAAGCAACTTTATTCTCAGATAGAAATTTTGAGTTTCGCAGAATACAATAAGTAACCTCGCTAGAATCAAGGGTTCTAGCGGTTTGTGATTCTTTCTGAATCTATTTCTGTGATCCCGCTGGGATTCGAACCCAGGACCCCAACTGTTGATTTTCATCTTT
>CAYYUS010000046.1:0-10161 GCA_964474925.1 uncultured Akkermansia sp.
GAAGTGCTCGAAAGTTTTTCGCACTCAGGAACACTTCATATTCTTTCTGTTTCGGGGTTGCATGTTGGACTTATTTACTTGGTGCTGAATTATTTTTTGTCAATGATAGATAGAAGTAAGAAATACAAATTGGCGCAACTGATCTTCATTAGTGCATGCTTATGGTTCTTTGCGTTGATCACAGGTTTTTCGGCTCCGGTTCTGCGATCGGTGATCATGTTCAATCTCATTGGCTTTGGAAATTTGTATTTTAGAAATAAAGCAGCAAATCAGATCAATATCCTAGCCGTTTCGGCATTCGTTCTTCTGCTTTTTAATCCTTTACTGGTGCAAGACATAGGCTTTTTATTAAGCTACTGTGCTTTGTTTGGTATACTGTATTTCTTCCCAAAAATTTACAAATTGTACGATCCCAAAAATAAGATCACAGAAAGTATTTGGAAAAGTGTGGCGGTTTCTTTGTCGGCTACCATAACTACTTTGCCCATCACGCTTTTGGTATTTCATCAATTTCCTATTTGGTTTGCGTTTGCTAATCTTATTATTGTTCCCTTATCATTTGCCATTTTACTTTTAGCTTTTATAGCATTATTTAAACTAACATTTGTTAGCAGCATTATTAATTTACTTACTGCATTCATGATCAGTTTCATTAGTATTTTCAATGCCGATGGCTGGTCATTCATTGATCGCATAGATTTTAATTTTGTGGATACTATTTTCCTTGTTCTTGTTTTATTTTTTGTTACTTCAATGTTTTTAGTGCGTTCCTATAAGTATGTTTTGTGCTTAATGAGCGTTGTTGTACTTTGGCAATTGTATGGTTTAGCAAATTCATATGAGGCTAAAACAAAAAATGAGCTAGTGGCTTATCAAATACCGCGTTCGTCTTGTGTTTCAATAAAGAATAGATTAAATACGGTACTTTCTCGTCACGATACCGATCAGTATAGTATGAGCGTGAAACCAAATTTGATCTCGTATAACAATACAAATATTACAACCTCACCTTTTAATTTTTGTAAAAATGGAGGAGCAAGTCTTTTAGTGCTAAATGAAAGGAATAAGATCCCCGGATATTTCAATTTTTCGGTAACTCATCTTTTAATTAGTAATAATGCTATCCCGAAACAGAACTTTTTCGATAAACTGCGACTGAAAGTGGTCGTAGCCGATGGTTCTAATAGTTATTGGGCAGTTAGAAAGCTTGAGAAATTGTGTGAAGAACGGAGAATTCACTTCCATTCAACGCGAGATAAAGGCGCTTTTGTATTACCTTTATAGTTGCAAATGAAACTACGAATTGGAGATAAAGTAAGATTCCTTAACGAAAAAGGAGAGGGCATTGTGTCGCGAATAAAAGACAATACCACCGTTTTTGTTGAAATGAATGATGGTTTTGAGATCCCTTATTTAGCCGCTCAACTAGTAGCTATTCATACCGAACTTATTGTAGATAAAAATACCGATAATATTGAGCTTATTCCGGATGCCAATATTGCCGACGCTATTTATTTTGTAGTGGAACCCGATCACGAAATGCCCTTGCTTAGAAATGAGTATAATTTGTATTTGTACAATGCTTCCGCTTTTAATATGCTGTATACATATTCTGTTAAAGATGATGAGTACTATCAAGCATTAAAGAACGGAAATGTGGGGCCTTACCAAAAAGTATTGCTCAAGCAAGTAAAAATTCAATTCTTTAAAGATTTTCAACAACATACAATTGAAGCAGTGCTGTTTAAAAATTCGCATTACCGTAGGCAAGTTCCAATTTCGGAAAGCGTTTACATTGAGGCTAAAAGTCTTTCGAGCGCTGATACAATAAAACATTCGGAATTTAAATTTCCGGTATATGCTTTTTTATTAAAGGATGAGTTTTTAAATACACAAACCGTTGAAGCCATTTTGAATGAAGAAGATATTAAACGTCTTCGAACTATAAAAGAATTTAAGACCAAAGAAAAGGTTTCACGCTCGCATAAGGAACATTTAAAGTCGCTTGAGAAAGAGGTTGATCTTCACATTGAAGAATTGGTTGATTCAACAAAGGGATTGGGTAGCCACGAGATGTTATCTATACAATTAGAACATTTTGAAAAGGAACTAGACGAGGCCATAGTAAAGGGCATGAAAAAGATAGTTTTTATTCATGGTGTGGGCAACGGCCGCCTAAAGCAGGAGATCATCGCCATTTTAAAGACCATCAAGGGCGTGACCTATCAAGACGGCTCTTATAAGGACTATGGTTTTGGTGCCACGCAAGTAAATATTGGAAAATAATGTATCTTTGAACTTTAAATTATTGTATGATACCATTCTCACCACCCCGCATTGACGATAAAATAATAAATGAAGTTATAGCTGCTTTAAAGAGCGGTTGGATAACTACCGGACCGCGCACCAAAACATTCGAGAAAAAAATAACAGAGTATTGTGGTAATAAGAACACACTTTGCTTAAACAGTGCTACGGCAGGATTGGAAATAATTCTGCGTTGGTATGATGTAAAAGAAGGTGATGAAGTTATTTTGCCGGCGTATACGTATTCAGCTACGGCAAATGTTATTGTTCACTGCGGTGCAAAACCGGTGTTTGTAGATGTAAATGTCGAAGATTTTAATATTAGCGTTGCTGCTATAGAAAAAGCAATTACACCGCGCACTAAAGTAATTATGCCGGTTGATTTTGCGGGCTTACCATGCGATTATAATGAGATAAATGCGTTGGCAAAAAAGCACGCAAGTGTTTTTAAAGCAGAAAGCGAAAATCAAAAGAAGTTAGGAAGAATATTGGTATTAAGTGATTCGGCGCATTCGTTTGGCGCAAGTTATAAGAACAAAAAAACAGGATCTTTAACCGATGTAAGTGTTTTTTCTTTTCATGCTGTAAAAAATCTATCCACAGCCGAAGGCGGAGCAGTAGCTTTAAATTTACCCGCGCCTTTTGATAATGAGGAGGTATATAAATATTTATGTGTAAAAACATTGCATGGGCAAAACAAAGATGCCTTAGCAAAAACACAAAAGGGAAATTGGCGTTACGATATTATTGAAGCGGGTTATAAGTGCAACATGACCGATATTTGCGCGGCGATGGGTTTGGTAGAATTAGAACGCTATGATTCGGATACATTAGTAAAACGAAAATATATTGCTGATAAATACAAGAAATTATTAAGCGTTGATAAACGACTTATTTTTCCGGTTTATGAAACCGCCGATAAAAAAAGCTGTTATCATTTATTTCCATTGCGCATTAGCGGAATTACCGAAGCGCAACGTGATGCCATGATCCAAAAGATCTCAAACGATGATGTAAGCGTGAATGTGCATTTTATTCCGGTTCCTATGATGAGTTTTTATAAGGGAATGGGATATGATATTAAAGATTATCCTGTAACGCATGCTAATTACAGTCACGAACTTACGTTGCCTTTGTATTATGATCTTAGTGATGCTCAAATTGAAACTGTTTGTAAGGCTTTTTTAAACGCGCTTAACAGTATATGATTCGTTTATTCGATATCATCTTTTCTTTTCTTGGCTTAATTATTCTTTTACCGTTTTTTATTTTAATTGCTGTTTGTGTCAAACTTAGTTCAGCGGGGCCAATTTTCTTTATTCAGCAAAGAGTAGGGAAGAATAATGTAGATTTTAAGCTGATAAAGTTCAGAACTATGAAAGCGGATGCCCACAAACAAGGTTTGCTCACCGTTGGTGGTCGCGACCCAAGAATTACAGGCATTGGATATTTTTTACGTAAATTTAAATTAGACGAATTACCACAACTCATAAATGTTCTGTTTGGTGATATGAGCTTGGTTGGTCCGCGACCGGAAGTGCGAAAATATGTTGATCTGTATACACCTGAACAAAAAAGGGTTTTGGATGTCCGTCCCGGAATTACTGATAATGCTTCGCTTGAATACTTTAATGAGAACGATCTGTTGGCAAAATCAAATGATCCCGATCAAACCTATATCAATGAAATTATGCCGGCTAAATTGGCTTTGAATCTAAAATTCATTAACGATCCGAGCTTAGGGGCTTATTTTGCTATTATTTTCAGAACCTTTGGTAAAGTTCTTTCGTAAGACTATAAAACTAAATGCGGGTAGGATTCATAATTCTGTTTTTTCTCTATTCTTGTACTTCCGAGCCACGGGGTATTGTATATGAATTTAAAATGATCAACGATACGGATACGGATTACGTGATCAAAAAGCATTACCGAGATTCTAAAAATAATTCAGGCATTGATACTTTATTTGCCGGTAGCGAAATAAACTTTTCGGTTCCAAGAGTAGGTAGCTATGATCAACCTTTTGGTGAATCACTGATCAGCTCTTTTTTTGATACACTTATTGTAAGAAGGGCTGATGCCAAAATGATGATCAATGTGCATAAGAGATCAAATTGGAAGGAAAAGGTGGAGTTGGATAATGATTTTATGGAAAAAGAAGGTAGCATGAAAGGGAAAGTTATTTATACTTTAAAGATGAAGAGTGTTATTAAATAATTTTTTTTCTTAAACTTCAACTGCCACTGATAGCTCTTTATTGCATCAGATCTTCTGAATACAAAAAATTTTTAGTCGTGAAAGTTATTTTGTATATTTAATCATGAAAAAATTGATCGTAATCATTTCAACAGTTTATGTTTGTACTTCATATTCTCAAACAAACCTTGTATTAAATCCAAGTTTTGAAAACTATTCGGCTTGTCCAGGTAATGTTGGAGAGCTTGATAAAGCAAATTTTTGGGATTCGTTTGGAGGATCTTGCGACTATTTTACACCATGTGGTGTCGATCAGGGAGTTCAAGTTCCGAGCAATGCGTTTGGATATCAGTACCCGAGTAATGGAAATTCTTATGCTGGCTTTATCGCATATTATGACGCAGTATACTACAGAGAAGTGCTTGGCGGAAAACTTTCAGCCCCACTTACTATTTCTCAAAAATATTTTTTCTCCTTTAGGGTAAGTAGGGGAACTAAGTTAACTGGTTATGGTATAAACAAATTGGGTATAAAGTTAACACAAACAAATTCTTATACTGTAAATGCAAGTAATTTTGGCGTAACAATTAATAATACGGCCCATTATTCACACAATTCGGTTATATCGGATACTTTGAATTGGGTTCAAATTAAGGGTTCGGTTATCGCAGATTCAGCATATCAATATCTCATGATCGGAAACTTTTTTGATGATGCAAATACAACATTCACAAATCTCCCTCCGGGTGGCGGAAATTACGCATACTATTTTGTTGATGATGTGTGCTTAAGTACGGATTCCGCGTTTGTTTCTGAATTTGCGTTGGGAGTGGATCACTTGGAGTTTAATAACGAGCATTATCAGATTTATCCTAATCCTACGTCCGATCATGTCATCATCGAGTGTCCGGCTAATTCAAAGATCGTTGTTTATGATTGCTATGGTAAGGAAGTAAAAATTCAGCAGATCAATATAAAAGGAAAGTACAAAATACCAACTGATTCATGGAAAGCGGGTATTTATTACATGTATATAAATGAAAAGGTGCAGAAACTAATGATAATGCACTAATGGGAGAAACTAAACCTCCTCGTAATAATCAATCACCAATCCATCATTCGGACTAATGGCGATCGTTCTGCCTTCATCTCCAAAATCAAGCACTAAAGAATCAGCTTTATAGTTTTCTTCTTCACGAGTAACACGCATACTGGTTAAAATTTTCCCTGGAATGGTTTCCCACATTTTTGTTTTGCTGGCATCTAATACATGCAATTTTATTTTGCCACCAAATTCAACTTCTAATTGTTTTTTGGTTTCCTGAAAGTTAGGCTCTACAATATCAAGGCCATCACCAATTTCATTACAACCAATGGTAATGCGTTCGCCATCAGTAAAGCGTAATTGTAAACCATCAATGATCTCTAAAGAATTATTAGGATCAAAAGCATTTTGCCATAAAATAATAACAACCTGTGCAAGGGTTTTTCCTTGAACTTGTACCATCTTTGCTAATGCTTCGGTGGTAAAATATGTAGAATTCTGTTTATCCATTTTTAATTTCTGCTCTTGCTCCTAATTCAATGACATTCAAATTCTTTATTTCTTTTCCTTCGATCTCAAATTTCAAAAGGGTTTTTACCTGATGAAATCCGCTCATGCCGCATGCGCCCGGATTCATGAACAACAAATTTAGTGATTTATCGTACATAACTTTTAAAATATGCGAATGCCCGCAAATAAAAACATCGGGTTTCTCCTCTAAAAGACGCTCTTTTATTCCTTTAGCGTACTTTCCGGGGTAACCGGCAATATGCGTGATGTAGATCTTAGCTTCCTCGCAATTAAAAATTAAATGCTCCTGGAATTCACTACGAGCTTTTTGTCCGTCAATATTTCCCCAAACGGCGCGAAGTGGTTTTAGTTTTTTTATTTCATCACATACGCTCATATCACCAATATCGCCTGCATGCCATACTTCATCGGCCTCTTGTATGTACTTTACAAGTTTGCGATCAAAATGACCGTGAGTGTCGGATATGAGGAGGATCTTTTTCATTTAATAGGAGTTTAAAAGTTGAGAAATTTGATCAGTTGTGAAAGTTCAAACCTTCTAAACTTTCCTAACTTTTTAACTTTTACACTTTCAACTCCTTGGCTAGTTCAGCAAAATCTATGCCGTCAAAATTTCCGCTACTCATCATTAATAAAACCTTATTGGCGTAATTGATCGACTTCAAATACTTCACCAATTCATCACTGCTTGTAAAAACCTTTAGATCCTTACGATCAAAAGCCTTCAAAACCTGCTCTGTAGTTATCTCTTTTAATTTTTTGTGTGCAATGGTGTGAGGATTAAAATACACAATAGCTTCATCGGCCGCATTCATCGCGCCATTGTATTCGTTCAAAAAATCTTCGTTCAAACTGCTAAAGGTATGAAGTTCCATGCAGGCTATCACTTTTCTATTGGTGAATTGTTGCTTTACCGAATTAGTTGTTGCCTTTAATTTAGAAGGAGAGTGCGCAAAATCTTTATAAAAATTAAAATTGCTAGAGCGATGTACTAATTCTAAACGTTTGGCGGCGCCTTTAAAACTTTGTATGGCCTCGTAAAAATCAGCATCACTTACGCCAACTTGGTTACACGCTAGTCGTGCAGCATTTAAATTCATTAAATTATGTTCGCCAAAAATTTCTAGTGGATATTTTTTATTATTAAATATCACCGAAGTTAACCCATCCTGTATCTCACTTGGAATGGAAGCGTAAGGAAATTTTTTAATTCCTTTTCCATTAGCTTCCGAAACTTTTTTTAGCACTTCATCCTTCTCACAATAAATGAGCGATCCGTTTGGTTCAATTAAATTAATGAATTGCGCAAACTGATCCACATACATATCAAACGTTGGAAATACATTAATATGGTCCCAAGCAATTCCGCTAATGATGGCAATGTTGGGATGGTACAAATGAAATTTAGGACGGCGATCAATGGGCGAAGCTAAATATTCATCACCTTCAATAACGGCAATTTTAGAAGCGTTGGTAAGTTTTACCATGGTATTAAATCCTGCCAATTGCGCGCCAACCATATAATCGGTATCAATATTTCTTTTGGCAAGCACATGAAGGATCATGGCGGTGATAGTTGTTTTGCCATGACTGCCTCCAACAACTATTCTTATTTTATCTTTTGTGGCTTCGTAAATATATTCGGGGTACGAATAAATTCGTAAGCCCAATTCTTTAGCGCGAATCAATTCAGGATTATCAGCGCGTGCGTGCATTCCCAAAATAACGGCTTCCAGATCTGCACTCAACTTTTCGGGGAACCAACCAATTTCTTTAGGTAGAATTCCGGCCTTTGCAAGCCTGCTTTTACTGGGTTCGTTTATCTCATCATCGCTGCCCGTAACGGTAAAACCCTTCTCGTGCATGCTTAGGGCCATATTATGCATGGCGCTTCCGCCAATGGCTATTAGGTGAATTTTTCGATTCATAAATTGGTCTAAAATATTGATTTTTAAGGCCTCTGAGGCTTTAAACCCAGGTAATTTTTAACAGTCAAAGCTTAATACTGTTTATTTAGTTTAAAAATGAAAGTAAAAGAGCCTTGTGGATTGAATTTCAGGATATTAGATAAAATTGTATATTTGCCTTCCTGAATAAAAAACGCAGCATATTTATTATTATCGTACTCTCACTTTTTGTTTTTAGTGGTGAGGCTCACGATCCTTTTAAGATCAATGGGGAGTTCAGTCCAAAGCCAAGAAGAAAAAGTGAAACATCTTGGATCTTTACAGCCGGATGGAATGCTGTAGATGATAATAGCAATGCCTTCAAAAAACTATTTGCTGTAAAAAAAGTTTGGAGCTTGCCTTTTTATCCTTCGCAAGCTAGTGCCGAAATTATTGGACAAGAAGGTGTAACCTATGGTTTGATGTTTACATTTAACCGATACAAGCCGGGCAAAGAAGTTAACGGTATAATAAATCCGAGTAAAGCTTTATTTTTTGCTTGGGATCTTTTTGCAAAGTATCATTTTAATGAGCATGCAAAAATGAGTAAGCAATATGATCCTTATTTTTTATTGGGCGCCGGATTTACGTTGCGTTTTGTTGCGCCAAATAACACCGCGTTCACTGCCAATACAGGTTTTGGAATGAATTATTGGTTTGGTAGCAAATGGGGAATGAATATTCAAAGCCTTGCACAATTTGGAATAAAGAAAAGATTTCCACGTAACGGCGCAAATTATTTGCATCATTCACTTGGTGTTGTGTACATCATTGATAATACGTATCGCAAAAACCGTTCGTTCGTTAAACCACGTTATAAGTGGATCCACAACGTGAACAAAGTAGGCGAGAGAAAGCGGTATTAAAAACGTAAGCCAATAACGGTAATATCATCTGTTTGATCATTCTTCCCCCTCCAGTCCTTAAATTCTTTTTTAATGATGAGTTTTTGTTCCTTCATGGGTTTTTGATGGATCTCTAAAAGAAGTTTAAGCAAATTCTTTCTTTTGTATTTTTTGTTCTCAGCCCCACCAAACTGGTCCGAAAAGCCATCGGAGAATAAGTAAAGTCGGTCGTTTTGGTTTAGTTGGATACTGTGAGTAAAGAATTTTTTCTCTTTAAGAGGAACGATATTATACCCAATAGAATAATCATGATCGAAAAGATCTAAAACTTCTGAATTGCGAATAATATAGCAGTAGTACTTAGCGATAGAATATTTAAGGATCTTACTATTTGGATTAAACGAAAGAACCGAAATATCCATGCCATCCAATACTACATCTCGATCTTTTTTATCAATAGACAGAAAATCATTAATGTCTTTGTCAAGAGAGTCAAGTAATTTTCCGGGGTCGTGAATATTTAAAAGGTTCACCATTTTGTTGATGCTGTTAATGCCAAGAACACTTATTAAGGCTCCCGGAACACCGTGGCCTGTTGAGTCAGCGGAAATAAGCACCACTTGATCTTCAATAGTGTTTTCGTTTGTTTGCGTTTTAATAGGATAGATCAGATTAAAATCTCCTGAAACTACGTCCTTAGCTTTTACAAATACAAAGTTTTCAAGGAAGAATTTATTATAGGTATTTGATTTTGGCAAGAGTGCTTTTTGGATCCGCTTGGCATATCTCAAACTTTCCAACATTTCTTTATTTCGATTTTTTAGTAATTGCTTTTGATCAACAAGATCACCGTTCACTTTTAAAAGATCAACGTATTGAACTTCTATCTTTTTTTGCTGTAATTGGATCTCTTCTTTTTGTTTGTTTATTTCAAGAGTTCGTTCAAGTACTTTTTCTTTAAAGAAATTAGTATAGGTGTTTATCTCTTTGGCCATTTTTATGAAATCAATATAAATGATATTGAATTCCTTTATTCGCGACCTGCGATAGCCATTAGGAATGTGAGTAAAACCTGAATTTATGTAGTTTGAGAACGTTTGCGTGATGTTGGATACAGATCGTGTTATGATGTTTGTTAATACCGCTACTATAATAAAAAGGAAAAGGGTGATGCTTGCAAATATAAATACAGATTTGGTCTTTAGCTCATTTTTAGCAACTTGCTCCTCAACGCTAAGTTTACTTTCAATATTGTCAAGGTCCGAATGCAGTTCTTCAAACTGATTACTTG
>CAYYUS010000047.1:0-10160 GCA_964474925.1 uncultured Akkermansia sp.
TTCCCATTTTGAATTTAGTTTTAGTAAACTGAAGCCACAGTATTGAAAATTCGCTTCGTACTTCTTTTCTTTAAATTGCTGCCACACTTCTTCAAACTTGTTTTTTCTTATATCGCGAAATGCAATGGTTACGTGCGGATGAAAACCGCGCATATCCTCCACTTCGTTGAGTAATTTCAAATTATTTTGTGCAAAATATTTTAAGTTGGTGTGCAACTCCTCTAATTTTTCATTCTTTAGAACATCCACATAAATAACTCGTGGAGCAAAGCAATTAAAATTCTGTAATTCGATATCAAACTTGAAATTGAAACTGAATTTTTGAAGAGTTTCGATCAACAGATTTTCCTTTTCTTCTTTCCATTCAAAAGGGCGGTGTAACGTAATGTGGGCGTGACTCCTAAGGGCGCCTCTTAAGTTAAATTGTTTTAAAAGTTCTTGTTTATAGCTCTCTACTTGCCCTAGAATTGGCTCTGGCAGCAGGATGGCGATAAAATACTTATTGTTCAAAACAGACTGGTTTTCAGGCACTAAAATCAGTATTTTATTTTAAATTTGTAAGATTATTTTAGCACAATTATGCAGATCATTATCCCTATGGCCGGTAAAGGTAAACGTATGCGACCACATACCCTTACTACCGCCAAACCCCTTATTCCCGTTGGAGGAAAGCCAATTGTTCAACGATTGGTAGAAGACATTACTAAAGTATGCGGACAAAAAGTTGAAGAGATAGCATTTGTAATAGGTGCCGATTTTGGAGCCGATGTTGAAAAGCATTTGATCGAGGTGGCTCAAAGTCAGGGAGCAAAGGGAACTATTCACTACCAAAAAGAAGCTTTAGGAACTGCGCACGCTATTATGTGTGCTAAAGATGCCATTAAAGGAAAAACAGTTATTGCATTTGCGGATACTTTGTTCAAAGCCGATTTTGTAATGGACACCGAACAAGAAGGTGTTATTTGGGTACAAAAAATTGCTGATCCAAAACAATTTGGTGTAGTGAAATTAAATAAAGAGAATGTGATCACTGATTTTGTAGAGAAGCCACAGGAATTTGTGAGCGACCTTGCCATTATTGGTATTTATTATTTTAAGGATGGTGATAATCTAAAAAAAGAACTGCAATACCTATTGGATAATAAAATTACCGAGAAAGGCGAATACCAATTAACTAACGCTTTAGAGAATATGAAGCAAAAAGGCGTGAAGTTTAAACCCGGGCAAGTAACCGAATGGTTAGATTGCGGGAACAAAGACGCCACTGTTTATACAAACCAACGCGTTTTAGAATTTGACAAAGGAAAAAAAGAACTAAAAGGAAAAGACATCAAGAATAACGGAAGCATTATTATTGAACCATGTTATATTGGAGATAATGTTGAACTCACAAACAGCGTTGTTGGTCCACACGTAAGCATTGGCAACAACACCAAAGTTGATAATTCCATTTTAAAGAACTCCATCATACAATCGAATGCTAAACTTAAAAATGCTAATGTTTCAAATAGCATGATAGGAATTGGGGCAGAAGTAACCGGAAAACAAATTGACCTAAGCATTAGCGACTACACACAACTGATTGTATAATAAATTCACATATTTCAGTTTAGCATTTGTGCTTGCTATTTGTTTTTCAAGTTGCAAGAGCAGGCAAGCTTCTGTTCAAAAAGAACCTAAGAGCAAAACTACCAAGCTGAGCGAAGAAAAGGAATTAAAGTTTTCTTACATCTACATAAACGCCTGTAATGCGCGCATGAAAGGCAACGTGAACGAGGCCTTAAAATTATTTAACGAGTGCTTGGCGTTGGATCCTACAAGTGTTCCTGTAAAATACGAACTTGCCATCGTAAATAAAATTTTGGGGGTTAACGATGTAGCGCTTGCTTTTGCTAAAGAATGTGCTGCTGCCGATCCAAAAAACGAATGGTATCAATTGACTTTGGTGGAATGTTATAGAACTTTGAAGTTGTACAATAATTCGGTGAAGGTGCAAGAGAATTTAGTAAAGAGTTTTCCTTCAAATACCGAATTCAAAGAGAATCTTGCTATTGAGTATACCTATATTGGTCAGTACGAAAAAGCTTATCATTTGTATAATGATCTTGAAAAACAATTTGGAATAAACGAGCAATTATCCATTAACAAAATAAAATTGTTGCAGCAAGAGAACAAAATGGATGAGATCGAAAAAGAGATCCATAAACTTATCCAATCTGACAAAAACAATTCTAGATACTTAACTTACCTAGCCGATCATTATGAATTCATCAAACAACCCGAAAAAGCGCGTGAAATATATTCAAAGATATTAGAAATAGATCCCGGAAATCCAACTGTGCATTTGGCTTTAAGCGATTACTACAAATTAAAGGGTGATGAAAAAACCGCATTTGAAGAATTAAAGCTTGCCTTCTTAAATCCTGAACTTGATGTGATCACCAAATACAATATTGGCGAGATCTACTATACCACTGCCAAAAAATATTTCAGCAATAGTTTTAAGCGCCAGGGATTTGAATTGGTACAGATCATGCTTAAAGTTCACCCAAGCTCGCCTGAATCAAACGCTTTGTATGCCGATTATTTGGTAATGGATAGTTTATATTCGGATGCTATAAAACATTACCGCATTTCTGCTTTAAAAGATAAAAGCGATTACCGCACTTGGGAAAAACTATTGGATTGTAACAGTTTGTTAAGCAGATTTGATTCGCTTGAAAAATTTAGCTACGAAGCCATGGAACTATTTCCAAGTCAACCTATGGTGTATTATTATAATGGCTTAGCAAATCTTCAACTGCGTAATTATAAAAAGGCTGCTGAATCACTAAAGGATGGATTAGAATATATTGTTGACGATAAAGTAATGATGTCGAGTTTTTATAGTTATATGGGCGATGCTTATTTTTATTTGAAAGAGCACGACAAAAGCGATAAAGCATTAGATGATGCGCTAAAAATTAATGCCGATAATTATTATGTGTTAAATAATTACGCCTTTTATCTTTCGCTCAGAAAAGAACAATTAGAAAAGGCCGAAAAACTTTCGAAAAAAAGCATTGAACTAAAACCTACCGAAGGAAATTACATGGATACTTACGGTTGGATCTTATTTCAAGAACAAAAATATACACAAGCCGAAGAATGGTTAAAAAAAGCTGCCGATCTAAAACCAAAGAATAGCAATATATTGGAACACTATGGCGATTGCTTGTTTAAACTAGATAAAGTTGCTGATGCCGTTAAATACTGGGAATTATCTATAGGCGCAGGTGGAAATAAAGAACGCCTTACACAAAAAATAAAAACAAAAAAACTCGTTGACTAATTTTTTAAGATATACGTTTTTTACAGCACTAATAGCTTTTATTGGTTTTACATTAAGTTGTAAAAGCAAAAAAAAGATCCAACAAAAAAATGTTGTGGTTGCCGAAGTAGATACTTTAGGTAAGTGCCGAATTGATTACAAGAATGGTAAAGCGCTTACAAAATATATCAAAGAGAACGAATTAAAATACGATTGGCTCTTTTTAAAATCAAACGTTACCACTTTGTTTGAAGGAGAGGATAAAAGTTTTGACGCCAAGGTTCGTTTGCGTAAAGACAGCTTGATGCTGATCACCATTGAGCTTTTAACCATTGATTTTGCTAAAGTACTCATCTCAAAGGATTCCATTAAGATGGTAGATTACCACAGTAAAAAATATTTTAAAGGCGATTTTAATTACATAAACGATCTGCTGAATGCCGACCTCGATTTCAACGTGATCCAATCGATCATTATTGGAAATAGTGCCGAGTTTACCGACGATGATTCAAAATTAAGTCCTGTAACCGATCGCACTAATTGTTGTTATAAGCTGAGTACTGAACGCCAAAAGCATTTGCGGCGTATTGAAAAAGGCACCGAGGATCTAAAAAAAGCCTTACAGATCATGACACTCGACCCTAATACGTTCAAAATAACTAAGAATGAATTCATAGATCCGTCGGCCAATAGAAGCTTTACCGCAAACTATACCGATTTTAAGACAAAAGACAGCGTTTATGCACCGTACAATGTTAATATTGACATCAAGGCAGAGCGGAATATGAACATCAAAATTGAGTATGTTCGTATTGAGAAAAACAAACCGCAAAAGTTCCAGTTCAATATACCATCAAAGTATGAAAAAATTACGATACAGAAAAAATGATGTGAGCAGAATTATCTGCTTGCTATTATTTTTTACGTGTCTTAGTTTAACCCTCCCCGCTCAAACAAAAACCACCAAGGATCCAAAAAAAGATCTCGAGAACAAAAAGAAAAAGATCAACGAAGAGATCAACGAGATCAACGAGATGTTGAACGCCACTAAGGCCAACAAAAAAAATTCGTTAGGGAATTTGCTCACGCTTAACATGAAACTAGATAAGCGTCAGGAATTGATAGCGGCTATCAATGCAGAGATCATTCAGCTCAACAAAAAAATAAATTTTACCGAAACAGAGATCGATCACTTAAGGGCCAATCTTGAAAAATTAAAAGCAGAGTATGCGCGCATGATCATTTCGGCACAACGACAACAGGATGCTTATAGCCGATTGATGTTCTTATTTTCATCCAGCAATTTTAATCAGGCCTTGATGCGCCTAAAATATTTACAACAGTATTCGGTGTATCGCAAAAAACAAGCTGATGAGATCGTGGCTACGCAAAGTCAATTACAAGGGATGTTGCTTCAGCTAAAAGAAAGTAAACACGAAAAAAATGTTTTGCTTGGAAATGAAGAGGCAGAGAAAGATAGCTTGAGTCAGGAAAAAGCAGAACAGGAAATAGTATTGAATAGCCTCCAACAAAAAGAAAAAGATCTTAAAACAAAGTTAGAGCGCAAAAAACAAGAAAGTGTGGAATTACAATTGGCCATTAAAAAATTAATTGCCGATGAAATAAAACGTAAAGCCGAAGAAGCAGCAAAAGAAGCGCTCGCCGCCAAAAAAGCAAAAGAGGAAGAAAAAAAGAAGAACAAAGAAAAGAATGTAAAGGTTAAAGAAATTACAAAGACCAACGACACGAAAGAAAAAATAAAAGAAACACCAACTTATCCTGAGCTATCAGATGAAGCAGAAGCCTTAAGTAATGATTTTGCGAACAACCGCGGTAAATTACCTTGGCCAATTACCAAAGGTATTATCTGCGAACCATACGGCGAACATGAGCATCCTGCTATTAAAGGATTTATGATGATGAATAACGGTGTAGAAATATGCAGTGGTAAAGGTGCAACAGCGCGCGCTATTTTTGATGGAGAAGTAACCAGCGTGGCGGTTTCTCCAACCGGTGGCAAATTAGTTATTATACGCCATGGCGAATATTTAAGTGTGTACACAAACCTCAGCGATGTTCAAGTAAGAGTTGGCGAAAAAGTAAAATTAAAACAGCCCATTGGCACTGTAATGATGGACGAGGATGAAACCAAAGCCGCCATGAATTTCCAGATCTGGAAAGGCCAAAAAACCATGGATCCAAGTGGTTGGTTGTATAGGGGTGGTTGATCATTTACCCCAAAAACTCATACACCTTCCCCGGCTTACTCTTTATCAAATTGCTAAATTCCAGTTGCAAGAGCAAAGTTGAAACGGCGCTCACGCTCATTTCACTTGCGTAACAAATTTCATCTAAACTTAATTGTTTTTTTTGTTTAAAGGTTTGAGCTATTTTTTGTTCATCTTCGGTTAGGCTTATTAATAGAGGAACTTGTTTTTTCTTTTGTTTCTTTTCTTGTTGCATCCAGTTCATCGCATCTAAAAGATCAGCGGCGCTTTCAATCAAGCCTGCTCTATTGCGTTTTATTAATCCATTACAACCTTCACTTAATACACTGCCTGCTTCTCCCGGAAAAGCAAATACATCTTTATTATAACTGTGTGCAATAGTGGCCGTAATTAAACTTCCGCCCTCACGCTTACTTTGTACTACTATTAATGCATCACACAAACCTGCTACAATTCTATTTCGTTTGGGGAAATTTACCGCATCTGGATTTGTTTCACTCATAAAATCAGTGAGTAAACCTCCATGTTTGATCATTTTTTTTGCCAAGGCTGTATGCGATCCCGGATAAACCCGATCTAAACCGTGCGCCACAACACCCACCGTTTGCAAATTATTATCCAACGCATATTTATGCGCATGCACATCTATGCCATACGCCAAACCGCTCACAACCAAAATTCCACTTCCTGCCAAGTCGGCCAATAATTTATTGGTAATATCAATTCCATACTCGTCAGGTTTACGTGTTCCAACCACCGCCACAATTTTTTCGGAATTTAAATTGGCATTACCTTTATAATATAACAACACGGGAGAATCGTTACAAAACTTCAAACGCTGCGGGTACTCCTCATCGGTAAAAAATAAGGGCTTTATTTTATACTTCTCTATAAATTCAAGTTCCTCCGCTGCCCTTGTTAATACATTTTTATTACTCACAATGCGCTTGGCATTTATCTCCCCAATTCCGGGGATCTTTTGCAGTAGCTTTTCCTTGGTTTTAAATACCTCACTCGCACTCCCACAGTACGATACAAGGTTCTTGGCATTCACATCGCCCACATTGGGCAAAAGCGTAAGGCCTATTTGGTATAAAAGTTCCTTTTGGTCCATTAATTTTTTGGGTTATATTTAGCCCTAGAATGAACAAATGTAATATCACTTTACTGGTTTTGATTGCTGTGTTTTGTAGCAATTTTTACGGACAGCAAAAAAATGCGGTAATTACCGGCAAAATAAGCGATGTAACTAGTCAGGAAGCCCTTATTGGCGCTATAATTAAGGTCGGAAAACAGGGCGCCACCACCGATGTGGAAGGAAACTACAAATTACGCCTCGAGCCCGGAAAATATACGATTACCTACTCCTATATTGGCTTTAAACCCGAAACAAAAGTTCTGGAATTGAAAGAAAATGACTCTCTGCAACTAGATATAGCCCTAAAAGATCAAAGTGCCCTGGACGAAGTGGTAGTAAGTGCCGGACGTTATGAACAGAAAATTGGCGAGGTTACCATTAGCATGGAAATTTTAAAACCAGCCCTTTTAGAAAATAAAAATACCACACAATTAGATGTGATCATGAATCAAGTTCCGGGCGTTACGGTTAATGATGGCCAAGCAAGCATTCGCGGTGGAAGTGGTTTTAGTTATGGCGCCGGAAGCAGAGTTTTAATGTTGGTTGACGAAATGCCAATGCTGAGCGCCGATGCCGGAGATATTAAATGGAATTATTTACCCTTAGAAAACGTTGATCAAATTGAAGTGATCAAAGGCGCGGCTTCCTCACTATATGGATCAAGCGCGTTGAATGGTGTAATTCATTTGCGAACTGCCTATGCTAAAGATAAACCACTTACGCATGTGTCTTCTTTTATTGGCGCTTACGATGCGCCTCGCAATACTTACAAATGGTGGAAAGGCACAAGCCAAATGCAGCGTGGTATAAATATCTCACATGCCGAGAAAATTGGGAATTTTGATATTGTATTGGGCGGACACATGTTCAACGATGATGGCTTTCGTTATTTAGAAACAGAAAATCGCGGACGATTAAATGCGAATGTGCGTTATAATTTTAAAAAGATCCCCGGATTAATTGCAGGTATTAATACCAATATGATGAATACCAAAGGAGGATTGTTCTTTTTATGGCAATCTTACGATTCGGCATACATTCCTCAAGGAAGAAATATTCAACGTTATAATAATATCCGTTTAAATGTTGATCCTTACATGACCTATATTTTTGGAAGCAATAAACTCAGTGTAAAAACACGCTATTTCAAAACCAACAACATCAACGATAAAAATCAAAGTAGTTTAGGCGAATTATTTTATAACGAAGAACAGTACCAGCGCAAATTCAAAAACAATTTTAATCTTTCGATCGGATATGTGTTCATGAAATCTGTAACTCTGTCAGATTCATTGTTTGGAAAACACGAAGGTTTTAATCACGCCGGATATGTACAAGCCGATAAAAAATTCTTTGATAAACTCACTGTTTCTCTTGGTGCACGGGGAGAATTTTATAGAATTGATACTGCAAAAACTGTTGGTACATTATTTGGAAAGAAGATCCCTTTTTATCCTGTATTTAGAGCCGGAGCAAGCTATCAGCTAAAAGAGTATACATTTATTCGCGCATCATTTGGACAAGGATACCGCTTTCCGAGCGTAGCCGAAAAATACGTGAGTACTTACGTAAGTTTATTACACATTTTTCCTAATACAAGTTTGCAACCCGAAGTAGGAAATAATATGGAGCTCGGCATCAAACAAGGTTTTAAAATTGGTGAGTTCAAAGGATTTTTGGATATAGCAGGTTTTTGGACACGCTATAATAACATGGTTGAATTTGTTTTTAATTACTATGGCACTGATCCTAATTTATCGTTTGTGGAAAAATTAGATTACTACGGCTTCCGCTCCGAAAATTTAGGCAAAGCCGATATCAAAGGAATTGATGCCGGCGTTAATGGAACAGGAAAAATTGGTTCGTTGAATATTACGATCATGAGTGGTTATACCTATATGAATCCAATTAAACCCGATTATGATCCTATAAAAGACACTTTAGGTTTGCCCGGATTAAATGTTTTGAAATACCGCAGCCGTCATTTATTTAAAAACGATATTCAATTTGATTATAAAGCATTTTCCATTGGCTTTAGCACCCGTTTTCAAAGTAAGATCGAGAATATAGACAACCGTTTTGTTCGTCCTTTGTTTGAAGAAATAGGAAGTGGTTTTGATTCAGATGATGCACCAACTATTTTGCCCGGCTTAAAACAAAATTTTGATCAGTTTCAAAAAAATGTTTGGGTACACGATATGCGTGTATCAGTACAAATAACACCGGCACTTAAATTATCTTACATTGTAAATAATTTTACCAATGTAGAATATCAATCAAGGCCGGGTGATATGCGTGCGCCTACTTTACACATGCTTCAATTAAGCATTAGGCCCAAATACAAGGATAAATAGAACTGAACCAATATGTCACCCCTAAAGGGGTTCTATTTCATTCTGTTTTATCTTCTACCGATATGCCGTCCCTACGGGACTATGAATTGAGAAGCACTTCGGAATAATTTTACTTCACTCATCTCCATTTATATTTTCAGTCCCGTAGGGACGACATATCGGTAAAACCTAATGAACAAGAAAACAAAGCCCCGTAGGGGCGACATATTGGTTTCGCGCAATTTTATTATTGCATATACACGTAAATAGCTTCTTTTGGTGTTAAATACCTGCTCAACATTTGTTTTGCAGTTGAATTTTTATACATTTAATAGAGGAAATTCTTCATGCTAAATAAAGACATCAATCTTCTTGAGGAACTAGATAGTGTATCGCAAATTCATTTTTTGGATCGCAGCGATATTGATCATATCATGACCGACCTTGCCGTACGAATTCTACCTTCATTGAGGATAGAGCGGATGAGTGTTTGGCTTTTTAATTCAGAAAAAACAGCGCTCATCTCTATTGGCGAATACGATACGCGTACTAAAAAATTCAGCAAGAACTCTATTCTTCATCAAAACGAGATCCCCATTTATTTTGAGGCTTTAAGAAAAAATAAGATCATTATTGCTGAAGATATCTACAACCATCCTGCAACCATGGAATTGAACGAGGTGTATTCCAAGCCAAATTCTATTTGTTCGTTATTGGATATTCCTTTACGCATTTCAGGAGAATTAATTGGCGTTATCTGTTTTGAAAAAGTGGATGTGAAGCGTGTGTTTACCGCGAATGAACAAAGTTTTTGCCTTAGCCTTTCATTTGTTTTGGCATCTACCCTCGAAAGCCGACATAGACGTGCTGCCCAAGATAAATTGGAAGCTTTGTTGATAGAAAAGGAAACCTTGATAAAAGAGATCAACCATAGAGTAAAAAATAATTTCGCTATCCTTATCAGCTTAATTCGCATAAGCAAGAATAAAGCACGATCGGAAGAAAGCCGTACTATTTTGCAAGAATATGAGCAACGTTTGTTCTCCATGTTAAAGATCCACGATCTTTTAAATCAAAGTTCCGATCACAGCGAGATCAATCTTTCAAAATATATTACAGAGTTAGTAAATGAATTCAGAGTTTCTTTTCCG
>CAYYUS010000048.1:0-10038 GCA_964474925.1 uncultured Akkermansia sp.
TTACAACGATAATATTTTCTCGAACAACATGTGGCGCCAGGTTTTTGAAACCGAATTATTTCCCGGTAAAACGCCGCCAAACGGACAGCAAGTTGTATTGCCGCTTTTAGATCTTGGTTTTTATCCAACAGAGCGTGGACCTTACAACTACGATGTATTGTCAACAGGTGTTTCGGCAGGTATTGATGCAAATGGTTTACTTTTAAAACCTGAAGATCGTTGGGGCGGTATCATGCGCAGATTAGAGACCAATGATTTTCAATCGGCCAATATTGAGTACATCCAGTTTTGGTTAATGGATCCGTTCAACGAAGATTACGATACAAAAACAGATCCTAATTTTGATAAGACCAAACTACCGGATGGAGATCTTTATATCAACTTAGGAAATATTTCGGAGGACATTGTAAAAGATGGCCGTATGACCTATGAGAATGGTTTGCCGGGGCAAAGTTCCACAACTCAAGATCTACCTGTAATTCCAACCGGAATTGCCAATGTGCCTGCTATTCCTCCAACAGTAAATGCATTTTCGCAAGATAATAATGATAGACCATATCAGGATGTTGGTTATGATGGAATGATAGACACTACTGAACAGCGTGTTTTTGCTGGTCCGCTTAGTGATGTATCAGGCTCTTCATTCGTTGCAACTGCACCTGCCATTATATCATTTAAGAATGATCCATCAAGTGATAATTATAATTTCTTTAGAGATGATGATTATGATAATGCACAAGACAAAACTATTGTGCGTTATTCAAAATATAATAATCCCGAAGGCAACTCACCAACAGAAGCGCAATACGAGAACGCGAATCCTAATGGTGGTAATTATTCAACTGCAGCAAGTAACGTTCCTAATATTGAGGATGTGAATCGTGATAACACCTTAAGTGAAACAGAAAGCTATTATCAATACCGTATCCACATCTCAAAATCGGATGTTAATCCAAACTCCGTAGGTACAAATTATATTGTGGATGCTTTTGATGGTTCAGCAGATTTTGGCGGAGTTAAAAAAACAGTGAAGTGGTATCAGTTCAAAATTCCTATCACTCAATTCGAAAATACGTATGGCGGTATTGAAGGCTTTAACTCTATTCGTTTCATGCGTATTTTTATGAAAGGCTTTGAACGACCTGTATTATTACGTATGGCGCGTTTTGAATTAGTACGCAGCGATTGGAGACGTTACGCTTACGATCTTAAAAAACCGGGAGAGTATATTAAAACAGATGATAACTCAACAGCGTTTGACGTATCGGCGGTAAGCTTACAAGAAAACGGAACAAAAGTTCCGGTTAACTATGTAATGCCTCCGGGAATTCAACAGCAACAAAATATTCAAACTACCAATTTAGTTTTACAAAACGAACAATCATTACAAGTGCGTGTGTGTAATTTAAAAGATGGTGATAGCCGCGCGGTATTTAAAAATGTGGAATTAGATACACGTATGTTCAATAATATTAAAATGAATGTGCATGCCGAAGCCATGAATGGAATTCCATTGAACGATGGCGATCTTACATTATTCTTTAGGGTTGGTACAGATTACAACAACAACTATTACGAATACGAGGTTCCTTTAAAATTAACGCCAAAAGGAAACTACGATCCAAACAACGTTGATGCACGCGCTATAGTTTGGCCTGCGGAGAACGAGATCAACTTTAAGTTTGCCGATGTTACAAAATTACGTAACGATCGTAACAACGATCCGCGCTTTGGTTATTTTAGCGATCTTAATAATTATACCAAACCATTTACTGAAAGTTTTGGTGGTTACTCAATGACCATTGTTGGAAATCCTAACCTAGGAACAGTGAAGAGTGTAATGGTTGGTGTTCGTAATCCTAAAGATCCGGCCAATCTTTCGCACTGCGCCGAAATTTGGGTGAACGAATTACGCTTAACCGACTTTAATAATCAAGGTGGATGGGCAGCAACCGGGCAATTGCAATTAAAAATGGCCGACCTTGGTAATGCCTCGTTAGCCGGAACTTATTACTCACCATTTTACGGAGGTGTTGAACAAAAAATAAATGAACGCCGTAAAGAGAGTACAAAGATCTGGGATATGAGCACCTCTATCAACGCCGGTAAATTTTTCCCAACAAAATGGAAGATCACATTGCCTGTTTATTATAATTACGGTAGAACCATCATTAAACCACTCTTTAATCCGCTCGATCCGGATATTCGTATGAAGGATTTTGAGAAGAATGAAGAGATCGACGATACTAAAAAACAAAATATAATAGACCAAGTAGTAGATTTTACCGAACGAAAAGGTTTTAACTTGACCAATGTACGCATTGATGGCTTTAAACGTAAAGGAGCCAAGCCTATGCCTTGGGATATAAGTAATTTCTCAACAACCTTTGCATTCACACAAACATTTAAACGCAACATCAATATCGACACAAATTTGGTGAAACAATATCGTGGTAATCTAAATTACCAATATAGTATACCAAAACCTCTCATCATAAAACCATTTTCTAAAGTAAAATTATTCCAAAATAAATGGTTTGCACTTATTAAAGATCTCAATTTACAATTGATGCCAAATAGTTTTGGTGCCGGTATTGACGTGAATAGAAGCTTTAGTTTATTAAAGAACAGAGATATCACCAGCTTCTATGCTAACTCCACTGAATTTGTTAATCCAAGTTTGTATAATAAGAATTTCCTTATCAACCGTACATACAATTTGCGTTGGGATCTTGCCAAATCGTTGAAATTTGATTTTGCCGCCAATAACGAAGGAAGGATCTTTGAGCCACAAGGTGATGTTACAAAAGCAAATCAGGTAAAACGCGATTCGGTATTGAAAACGTTCCTCAGTGGCCGTGAAACAGTTTACGGCAAAGGAACTGCCAACGAACATAAGTTCAATGAAGGAAAATACGGTGCAAATCTTTCTTACCGTCAACAAATGAATTTGAACTACAACGTACCGCTTAATAAGATCCCTTTACTTGATTTTATGACCGTGAGTTATAAATTTGGCGGTACCTATACATGGAATCGCGCACCATTTGGTATGCCAACCGATTCGATGTACATTGGAAATACCATTAACAATACCAACCAACATAATGTTACCGCAAGTTTAGCGATGACCACTTTATATAATAAGATCCCTTACTTTAAACGAATTAATACAGGCCAAAATAAAAAACAACAAGCTGTAAAAGCTCCAACTCCTACTAAATCTACTGCAGCACTTACCGATAGCACAAATCCAAAAAAGAACGAGAACTTTAAAGCCATTGCCGAATTTATTGCGCGTGGAATTATGATGGTGAAAAATGTTTCGTTAACCTATCAAGAACAAAGAGGACAAGCATTACCTAATTTCATGCCACGTTCTAATATTCTGGGGATGGACCAATCTAACCAAAATGCACCGGGCTTTTTATTTACAAGCGGATTATATGATGCCACCATTAGAGAAACAAGCGCTAAGAATGGTTGGTTATCTAAAGTTCAAAATCAAACAACGCCCTATATTGAAACAGAAAGTAAGAGTATCACCTACAGATCATCCATTGAACCGCATGGTAGTTTAAAAATTGAATTAACAGGTAATTATACTAAATCAAAAAACCTAACTGAATTCATGGTGTATGATCGAAACGATCCTAGCTTAAGCGGAAGCGATTTTTATAATTTCCATCAAAGTACAAATGAAACAGGGAATTTCAATATCTCCACTTTCAGTTTCTTCCAATCTTTAAAAGATGCCAAACCAGCTTTAGAGTCGCCACTGTTTGATGAATTTAAATTAGTGCGTTTTGACCTTGCAAAAGAGTTAGCGCAAAATAATAGTAATTCATTAGGTCTTCAAACTGTAAATACAACTTCGGGAAGTATTAGTTACGTGGATGGTTATAGCATTAATCAACAAGACGTTTTAATTGGAGCTTTCTATCAAACGTATACCGGAAATAAGATCAAAGATTATTCTACCCGAAATATTTTCCCATCTATACCAATGCCAAACTGGACCGTTACCTGGGATGGATTAGGAAAGATCAAGGGCATGCAAAAAACATTCCGTTCAATTACTATTCGCCATGGCTACCGCAGTACGTATAACGTTGCCGGCTACTCAAACAACTTATTGTTCAGCAGTGGTGGAAGCCAGATCACGCGTTCGCCGGTGGCCGATCCAATAACGGGTAATTCCAACTTTAATCCGTATTACACCATTAACGCCGTAACTATTACTGAAGGTTTTACCCCATTGATCAAATTCGATCTTCAGTTCCAAAAACCGGGATGGCAAGCTAATGCCGAAATGAAACGCGATAAAACTATTTCGTTGAATATTACCGGTCCACAAATAATTGAATCAAAAGGACAAGAATACATTGTTGGTTTAGGATACCGTTATCCAAACTTAACTATGAAGAAGATCACTATTGGTGGCAAGCCACTGAAGAGCGACCTAACTTTAAAAGTTGACTTTAGTTTCCGAAAAAATTTATCTGTCATTCGTAGGATCGCTGACGACATAAGTGTTCCAACGGGTGGTACAAATATTATTACCTTACGTTCTTCTGCCGATTATTTATTAACGCCAAACATCAACTTGCGTTTATACTTAGACTGGATCCGTACCAAACCACAAACTTCTGCATCCTTCCCTACTTCCAATACATCGGGTGGATTTAGTTTGAGGATCAATTTCCAATAGGAACCTTTTAGAGGCAGAAACCGCAGAGAAGCCTTCGGCTTACACAGAGGTTTCGCAGAGTACGCAGAGTTATACTAACCGCTTAAGTGAGAAAAGAAAGCTTCGCTTTCTTTTAATTATTTTGAGTAATGGTGATCCTCCGCGTACTCTGCGAAACCTCCGCGAGCATCGGAGATGCCTCTGCGATTTCTGCCTCTAAAAATTTCCTCTATATTTGTTTAACCAAAACCTTCACCATGTTTAAAAATCTCCTTTTATTTTTCATTCTCTTGAGTTCATTCTCAAATGCGCAAACCATTGTTTCAAATTGGTCGAGCAATAAAAAACTATTGGAAATAAACGGTCGTATTGCCAGTGATTGGAGCACCAGTAAAAAATTGTACGAAATAAGCAGCGGTGTGATCTCTGAATGGAGTAGCAGTAAAAAGATATATGAGATCAAAGGAGCTATCCTAAGCGATTGGAGTAGCGGTAAAAAACTTCTTGAATTAAAAGATGGTGTTATTTCAGATTGGAGCACCAATAAAAAACTGTACGAGATAAAAAATGGGGTGATCAAGGATTGGAGCACCAACAAAAAGCTTTACGAAATAAAAGGCTTCTATACCTCCGATGAATTGTTCCTTATTTTAGTAGGATTGGGGTTAACACCTTAAGACGTTAAGCTGAAATAAAATTATTTCGCAGGCGCCAACGCCTTCACTACCCTCGCGTTAATGGTTTCCGCTACTTTAGAAAAATATTTAGTGATGATCTTGTTTGGATCATTTAGATCGGCCGGAAATTCTTGTTCTGCTATTCCTGAATTAATTTCTTTGGCGTCGTAGGTGTAAACGGTGTAATGCACAACAATTTTACGGTACTCGTTTCCTCCACCCGCAAATTCGGTTGACGACATAGCCGCTTTAATATCCAATTGATTGATAAAAACAAACACATCGGTTTTGTATTTACCATAAAGCATTGGCACCAATTTGGCATTATTAATTTTGGCATTCATAAAGCGAACATCGTTGTTGGTCTCCACTTTTATTTGCCCTTTCTCAACTTGCTTTTCGCTTTTATCTTTTTGCGGTGGCTTGTAATGTTCTTGATCGGGAACTTTTACATACTCGTAATTTAAATGCGAGTAAATACCGATCATGTCTTTTTTATACTTTACGGTATCTTCCATTAAGTCAACCACACCGTATTTAGTATTCTTGAACGCTTTGAATAATTGTTCGTTGATGCCGTCGCGAAATTTGAATTTTATTTCTTTACCGGTAAGTTTGGTTTCTTTATTCACCAAATAATCAATTTCGCTATTGTATAATTTTGGTTCAAATGGAATGATCATCACCTTGTGTAAACCACCTGTGGTTTCTTTACCCTTATTGCCAATAGTTGTATTTTGCGCTGATAAGATCTGCGCAGAAAATAAAAACAAAACAACGGGTAAGGTATATTTTTTCATTAGGTCTATAATGGATAAATATATAAAAGATACGTTAAGCTGTACTCAGGTTAAGAACTAATCTCTCAACCAATCAGTGTTAGCATATACCATCAAGCCAAGTACAATAAATAATCCTACTTGATTTGCGTAGTAAATGATCTTATCCGAAACTTTTTTACCGGTAACCATTTCCCAAAGGATGAACATGATATAACCACCATCTAACATGGGTATTGGTAAAAAATTCATGAAGGCAAGTGCTAACGACAAGAACGCTGTAAACTTCCAGAAGCCATACCAATCCCAAGTAGGACTCATTTGTTGCACCATGGTATAAAAACCACCAACTGATTTATGCGCCTCGGGCACAGTAAAAATTACAACAAACTGCTTTGCTTGTAAAACGATCAATTCCATGCCATCTTTAAATCCTTGCACGAAGGCTCCAAAAAATCCGTAATTGGTTTCTTTAAACTTAAACTCATTAACTCTTCCCGGAGCAAAACCAATTGTTCCCATAGTAGTTACCTTACTTTTTGTTTGAATAGTATCTCCACTTCTTAATACCGTAAGTGTTACTTCCTTTCCGGCATTTTCTCTTAATTGCGTTCTTAATTCATCAAAATACAATACCTTTTTATCATTCACCGCAATGATCTGATCTTTCTTTTGGAGTTTGGCCGTTGCAGCAAAACTTGTTGAATCAATAAATTCTACATTGGCAATATATCTTGGATCAATAAAGTGCGAGCGTTTTAGCGATTTTAAAATAACTGCACGATCCTTATCTGTAACCGGGAGTTCAAACTTTTCTCCGTTAGCATGCACACCTTGAATATGCTCTACGCGATTCATTATAATTTCAACAGGCACACGATTCAACGCTGTTACAATTTTATTATCAAGCGCAATGATATGATCGCCATTGCGTAATCCTAAATTATACGCTACCGAATCAACCATGATCCCTTCTTTCAACGACGTGTTCGGCAAGGTTTTTTCTCCATAATACCAAAGTACCATCCAGAAAATAAAAATTCCTAAAACAAAGTTCACTATAATTCCACCCATCATTACCAACAAACGTTGCCAAGCGGGTTTGCTTCGTAACTCCCATGGTTTTGGTTCTGAATCAATAATGGTTTTATCCATTTGCTCATCCACCATTCCTGCAATTTGAACATAACCACCAAAAGGGAACCAACCAATACCATATTCGGTATCGCCAATTTTTTTCTTGAACAAAGCAAAGTTTAACATGCCCGCAAACGGGAATAAAAAATCGAAGAATAAATAAAATTTATCTACGCGACATTTGAATCTTTTAGCAAACCAAAAGTGACCAAACTCGTGAAGGGAGATCAATATAGTGAGGCTGAGAAATAACTGAGCAATTTTAATTAGCATACGCGTTTAAAGATATAATGATAATAGAGGCTAAAATTACGATTTTTTTAGGGCTTTTGGAAGCCGGTTGGGCTAATTTAGACTTTGTTAACCAGAGTTTTACCCTACATATTGCCACGGAGGCACGGAGACACGGAGTTTTTTATTGAATTATAACAATTTTGAAATTGTTTTCTCCGTGCCTCCGTGGCAAAAAAAATTGAAATTCTAGAGCAAACTCTTTGCAGTTAAGCGCGCTTGCTTATCGGTTTCCACGTATTGCTCGTACGACAAATTATTTTTAAATGTGCTTTTGGCTAAGGTTTTCTCTACCACTTCAGCAATTTGTAAGAATTTGATCTTATCATTTATAAAAGCATCCACCGCAACTTCATTGGCAGCATTTAAAATGCAAGGCATATTGCCTCCTTTTTTTAAAGCATCGTAAGCCAATGCTAAATTGGTGAAGGTAGTTGTATCAGGTTTTTCAAATGTGAGTTGCGGGTACTTCATAAAATCAAAACGCGGAAAATTTGTTTTGATGCGCAAAGGATAAGCGAACGCATAATGAATTGGTAATTTCATATCGGGCAATCCCATTTGCGCTTTCATACTACCATCTTCAAATTGCACAATGCTATGAATGATACTTTGCGGATGAACGATCACATCAATTTGCTCGGGCTTTAAATTAAATAACCATTTTGCTTCGATCACTTCAAGCCCTTTATTCATAAGGGTTGCAGAGTCGACGGTAATTTTTGCACCCATGGTCCAGTTGGGATGTTTTAATGCTTGCTCACGTGTAACGTTCAGCAGATCGTTTTTTGTTTTTCCTCTAAACGGACCACCACTTGCAGTGAGATAAATTTTTTCTACTTTATTATCAAACTCTCCAACCAAACATTGAAAAATAGCAGAGTGTTCACTATCTACCGGATAAATATTTACTGCATTTTCAAAAGCTAATCTTGTAACTAATTCTCCGGCTACAACCAAAGTTTCTTTATTGGCGAGTGCAATATTTTTTTTGTGTTTAATGGCATTGATCACACTTGCTAATCCTGCATAGCCAACAATTGCTGCTAATACAAGATCAATAGTTTCCATTTCTACAATTTGCTCGATCGCTTTTGCACCGGCAAATACTTTTATATCGTGTGAGGAGAGCGCTTCTTTTACTTGTTGGTATTTACTTTCATCGGCAATAACAACGGCGTTTGGATCAAACTCCAAAGCTTGCTTTATTAAAAGATCGGCATTGCCATTTGCAACTAATACTTCAACTTTAAAATGATCGGGATTATCTTTTATTACTTGCAGAGCTTGTGTTCCAATACTGCCTGTACTTCCTAAAATAGCTATGTTCTTTACACTCATTTTTGCGAACACAAAACTCGGTAAAATTTTGAAGACATTATGGTAAATTTTAACAAATAATAAGGAAATATGGTCTTAAAGGGTGTTTAGAAATAGCAATATCTGAAAATTGGTATTATTTTTGGAATAGTATCAGTAAACTAAACACTATGAAAAAAATAATTTTACTTTTTGTGATCGCGCTTTTTGCTTCCAATTTTGTAGTGCCCGGAGATGGTGATAAGATCCCAACGGCAACTATTAAAAAATTAGATGGCTCAAAAATAAACTCAAACACCTTTAGTAATGATGGAAAGCCTATCATTATTAGCTTCTGGGCCACATGGTGCAAACCTTGTAAAAAAGAGCTCGACGCTATTGCTGAAGAATACGAAACATGGCAAAAAGAAACCGGTGTAAAACTGATCGCAATAAGTATTGATGATATCCGAAGTTCGGCAAAAGTGGTTACCGATGTTAAAACAAAGGGCTGGAAATACGAAGTGTATCTTGATGAAAATCAGGAGTTTAAGAGGGCAATGAACGTAAATAACGTGCCTCATACCTTCCTTATTAATGGTAAAGGCGAAATTGTTTGGAGCCATAATTCATACACAGATGGCGACGAAGAAAAACTATACGAGAATGTAAAAAAACTAATTAAGGGTGAAGCACTTTCACATTAATTTGATATTTTTACTTCATGACAAAACCATATTTAAAGAGTAGCCTAGCAGCTACTTTTTTATTAGCATTTATCCTAAATCCGTTTAATTTTTTTGCGCAAGAAGGCAATCCTATTCAGGATCTTGGTTCTTCTGTTCACGGTAATTTCCAGATCGATGCGCAATATTATAATCCCGATTCGTTGATCGGCGCTCCAAAAGTTCCTGAGAAATTATTGTCGAATGCCTTTGGGAATATCAATTTCATTAAAGGGAAATTTTCTGCGGGAGTTAGATACGAAGCATACAATAATGTAAAGCAAGGTTTTTTACCTCAATATAAAGGACAAGGCATTACAAATCGTTTTGTGCGTTACCAAGATAAATTGTTTGATGTAACCGTTGGGAATTTTTATGAGATGTTTGGGAATGGATTAACTTTAAGAACTTACTACGAACCTGGTTTATTATACGATAAC
>CAYYUS010000049.1:0-9954 GCA_964474925.1 uncultured Akkermansia sp.
CTTCAGGCGCCGAAATAAAATACAGCTATAACAATATCTCATTTTATTATAGAGGAATTTGTTTAACAGATCCCGACAAAGTTTTGTATAAAAAGAAGCTTGAAGGGTACGATAAAGATTTTAGTATACCAAGCGAAGATGATAATGCCAAATATTCAAATTTAGCTCCCGGCACTTATACGTTCAAAGTGATCAGCTCTAATAACGAAGACGTTTGGAACGAAGATCCTGCAACATTTGTATTTACTATACTCACACCATTTTATCGCACATGGTGGTTTGTTTTATTAGCTTTTGGTTTCGCGGCTTTCGCGGTTTATGTTGTTTTTAAAGTGCGCTTAAATAATATTAAGAACAAACAGCAAAAGGATTATGAGAGAAAGGTAGAAATGAGTAAGATCGAATTGAAAGCATTACGTTCGCAAATGAATCCGCACTTCGTTTTTAATTCACTTAACTCCATACAGCATTATATTTTTAATAGCAAAAGCGATGAAGCGGTAAAATACCTCAACAAGTTTGCTAAGCTTATGCGTGTGATATTAAATAACTCTGATAAACCTACAGTCGCCATTGAAGATGATCTGGAAGCATTGAAATTATATTTGGAACTCGAACAAATGCGTTTTGAAGATAAGTTTGAATACACATTTGTTGTTGACGACAATGTTGATCTAGATTACGATATCATGCCGCCCATGCTTTTGCAGCCCTATGTTGAGAATGCCATATTGCATGGTTTAACTCCTCGCAAAGACAAAGGCCTTTTAACTATTACCATAAGAAATGAAGAGCATTTTATAGTTTGTACTATAACCGATAATGGAATTGGACGAAAAAGAGCTGCCGAAATAAAACGAACCATGCCGGGAAGCAAGCATAAATCGTTGGGAATGAAGATCACAGAAGAACGCTTACGTATTTTGAACGAAATTAGCCAGAGTAAGCATAGTGTTAAAATAATTGACCTGGTAAATGCCGATGGAACTGCCGCCGGAACCACGGTAGAGTTGTATGTACCTATATTATAAATTCGTATATTTAAAACTATAAATTATGATCAAAACATTAATAATAGAAGATGAGCAAAAGAGCAGAGATGTTCTTATGAAGATCATCGAAAAAAATTGTCCGGAATTAAAAGTGGTTGGAAGCGCTACTAATGTAACAGAAGGCGTTGAGCTGATAAAATCATTAAAACCGGATCTTGTTTTTTTAGATATTACCATGCCCGACGGCAGTGGATTTGATCTGCTAGAGCAGGTGAGCGACCAAAAATTTGAACTCATATTTGCTACGGCAAGTAATTCTCATGCCGTACGTGCGTTTAAATATAGTGCTTGTGATTATTTATTAAAGCCAATTGATATTGAAGAATTAAGAAATGCTGTTTTACGTGTGGTGAAAAGAAAGTCGGAAACCCCTGATATGGGCAATCTTAATTTTTTGATCCAACAATTAAAAAGATCAGATGATAATTTTCAAAAGATAACTTTACCCACAGGAAACGCTTATGAGATCATCAATTTAAAAGATATTGTACGCTGTGAAGCTGACGGAAGTTATACCTATTTTTATTTAACTGATAAACGTAAGTTAATGGTGAGCGCAAGCTTAAAGCATTACGAAGAGTTGTTACCTGAGCAAGATTTTATTCGTGTTCATCATCATAATCTTATTAATATGAATCATGTGATCCGTTTTTTAAAAGAAGATGGAGGTTATGCGGTTATGACAGATGGCAGCAAAATTGAGATCTCGCGTCGTAAAAAGGATCAGTTCATGGAGCGTTTGAAAAGCTTTAAGTTGATCTGATAAACGAACACCAGTTTTTTTCATTACGTAAACAACTCACACGTGTTAAGCCATTGAAAAAAATACTTTCTATATTATTTATTATACTTCTTGTAGTTGCGTCTTGTAAGAAAAGAGAAACTTCAACAATGGATGTTGTTCGTGATTGTACAGGAACATATTTGCGTTTTGGCGAAAAAGACTATCCCGTTTGCAATGATGAAATTTTAAAGGACAAAGCAACTTGGACATCTGTAAGGGTAAGGTATAAAGAAGTTGGTGACGGTAAATGTGCCGGAAAAGGTAAATATGTTTGCGCCATGTTACATCCTTTCCCAATAGGAGAATGGATAGAAGTGATTCGAATTATAAAGTGATACAATAAGGATCTATTCTTTTTCAACAAACCCTTCATCAGGTCTTAAGCCACCCATTTTACTGGCGGCAACTGCTAATTCATCGCATCGATTATTCTCTACATTATCGGCATGGCCTTTTACCCAAAAGAATTTATGTTTGTGAGGGTTATAGGTCTCTAAAAATCGCAACCACAGATCCACATTCGCTTTTTTCTTAAAACCTGTTCGTTGCCAACCTTCCAACCATTTTTGATTGATGGCATCAACAACGTATTTACTATCCGAATGGATCTTTACAATAAGATCTTTGTTCTTTACACTTTCTAATCCAACTATCACAGCTAAAAGCTCCATGCGATTATTGGTGGTCTTTTTAAAACCATCGCTGATCTCTTTGCGTTTGCCTTTGTATTTTAAAACAACGCCAAATCCGCCGGGTCCCGGATTTCCGCTGGCAGCGCCATCGGTATAAAGTTCAATATGATCAGCTGTACTCAATTTATTTTACATTCATTTGTAAGAATTTCTCCCCGTTCAAAAAGCCTTCTAAACTATCACCAATTTTTATTGGGCCCACACCTTCGGGAGTACCCGTGTAAATAAGATCACCCACTTTTAAACTCACAAATTTTGAAACATAACTAATGATCTTATCAATAGAGAATATCATTTGATCTGAGTTTCCAATTTGTTTGCTTTGTCCGTTTATTTTTAATTCAAACGAAATATTTTTTAGATCGAGAGTTGATTTATTTGTGAATTTCCCAATAGGCGCGCTATTATCAAATGCTTTTGCTTTTTCCCAAGGCAATCCTTTTTCCTTGCATTTAGCTTGTATGTCGCGCGCGGTGAGGTCGATCCCTAAGCCAATTTCTTCGTAATATTTATGCGCAAATTGTTCTTCAATGTGTTTTCCGGCTTTACTGATCTTTACTACCAATTCAATTTCATGGTGCAGATCTTTTGTAAATTCTGGAAAGTAGAAATCCTGCTCTTTTAATAAAGCTGTATCGGGTTTCATAAAGAATACTGGCTCTGTTGGCGCTTCGGCTTTCATTTCCTTAGCGTGTTCAGCATAATTTCTTCCTATACAAATTATCTTCATTCTTTTTTTATCGTTAGGTGGTTTATTAGTACATTTACCCGCAAATTTAGTATTTAATTCCAAGTAAGTTTTATGAATGAAAATTTCGATGTGATCGTTGTTGGAGGAGGTATTGTTGGATTAGCAACGGCGTACAAATTAACGCTAATGCATCCCAATAAAAAGATCCTTGTTCTGGAAAAAGAAAAAGAGGTTGCCGTGCATCAAACAGGGCATAACAGTGGTGTTATTCATAGCGGTATTTATTATAAACCGGGGTCATACAAAGCTATTAATTGTGTTTCGGGAAGAAGAGAACTCGTAAGTTTTGCAAAGGAGTATAAGATCCCTCACGATATTTGCGGTAAAATAATTGTAGCCACTGATAAAAGTGAATTGGCACACATGAACAAGGTGTACAACAACGGAATTGCAAACGGAGTAGAGGATACCGAGATCATTGATGCAAAACGTATAAAAGAAATTGAGCCATTTTGCGAAGGTATTTCGGGAATTTGGGTAGGGTGTACAGGAATTATTGATTACACAGATGTAGCGCGCAAGTATGCTGAGCTTATTAACGCAAAAGGCAACGGAAGCAAAGTTCTTACTTCGCAAAAAGTAATTGATTTTGAAAAGAATAGTGAAGGCACTACTGTAATTACTGAGACAGGTAAATTCCAAACAAAATATATCATTACCACCGGCGGATTGCAAGCGGATAGATTAGCAAAAAAAGAAGGACAAAAAAGTGATGCCGCTATTGTTGGTTTTAGAGGGGATTATTATGAACTGAGTGCAAAAGGGTTGAATAAAGTAAAAAACCTTATCTACCCTGTACCAAATCCAAAGTTTCCTTTTTTAGGTGTTCACTTTACACGTATGATAAAAGGTGGAACCGAATGTGGACCAAACGCCGTATTTGTATTCGACCGAGAAGGCTATACCAAAACCGCATTCAGTTTAAAAGATACTGCCGCTGCATTTGGATTTAAAGGCACCTGGAAATTCTTCGCTAAGCACTGGCAATTTGGTTTGGATGAGTATAGAGGTGCTTTTAGTAAAACGTACTTCTTAAATCGTTTAAGAAAGCTTATACCGACCCTTGAAATGGACGACATTGAACCGGCACGTTGTGGAATAAGAGCAATGGCTCTTGGACCTGATGGAGAAATGCTAGATGATTTTAAAATCGAGAAGCATGGAAATGCCATGCATGTTATAAACAGTCCTAGCCCGGCGGCTACTGCAAGTTTAGCGTATGGAGGGGAAATAGCAAAAACTGCAACTGAATACTTTAACTTAAAAAATTAAATAAGTTCTATTGCGTTTGGGTATTTTGCTTTCCAATTCTTTAAACTCTCCGGAGTTCTAACCAAAATGGTTGTTCTAGCGTCAATTTTTAGTTTCACGAGATAGGTACTACCTTTTTTCTCTGAACGTTTTACTATTGTTTTCATTTTATTGTGTTTTATATTCTTTCTATACAAATTTGACTCATTTGCCCCCTCTTTCCTAATCAAATAACGTTAAAATAAATTCATTTTGAGTTATTATCACAAGGCTAATATCTGGCTGTGAACAGGATATAAACAAAAAACGCCTCCCAAAGGGAGGCGTTCCTTAATATTACATTTATGTAATTAGAAATATAAGTTCAAACGAAGTGTTCCTGTTGGTCCCCATACTGAATTTTTACCATCAGTATCTAAAGCCCAACCACCATTTTTTGCACCTTCGATCTCAGCCGAACCAACAGCGTTAGTAGCACTACCACCATTGTTACCTGTAGTTTCGTAAGTAGTTTTCGATTTACCAGTACTGCTCATACCAAGTCCCCAACCAAATTCACCACCAATACTCATTTTAGCTAAAATGAAGTATTCAGCACCAACGAATCCACGTAAACCAAAAGAAAATACAGTACCGTTTTTACGCTCAGTTATACGAGCATCACCAGAACCTAGTATTGTACCTTGAAAAATTGGTCCACCAGGAACTACGTTACCTGAACCACCAACTTCGTCGCTAGCATCTACGTCAACGTCTTGTGTTTGATTAGGACCTGTAGGAACTAAGTTAACAGCTAAAGTGTTACCATAAGTGTACTTGTCTTTGCTCATGTTCATATAGATCCCAACTTCTCCACCATAATAACCTTGTAAACGGGTTTTGCCTTTGCGCATTTCTAAACCGCCGGCTAAACCAATTGTAGTGTTAGAACTCTTCCAAGAATTTTCTACCATTGTTTCTGCAGTAGGAAATCCGTTAGCAGAGAATGCTGGAGCTGTCATCATACGATTAGCTTCCATTTCTCTAACTGTAGTTCCACCTAATCCAATTCTTAATGAACCACGGTAACATGTTTGAGCATCGGTAAAATATCTACCGGTGATAGTGTTAGCAGTTGTGAAGAAATTGAATGTTGGAGCAGCATTAGTAGTGGTCTTTCCAAAGAAATTACCAGCATACCTTAAAAAAGGATCTGCATCAATTGCTAGTCCCCAGTCTCCTGCTTCAGGAAGGATCATTTCTTCCTTTTTTGATTTTAATTCTTGCGCGAACGAGGTAGAGATACCAAGTGCCAGCGCTAGTAGAGTTAGTGATTTTTTCATGTTTTATATTGGTTTAATATTTAATGACCTAAAATTAGCTGGAATTAAATCGTGTCAAACACTTAATACTCACCCATTATGAACAATGGATTGTTAAATTGTTGATTTGTTTTGAAGAAGGGGAACAAACTTAAATTGCCCTATAACTTGTTTCTCGAAGTTACTCGAGCTTGTTTTTCTTAAAATGTTCATTTCTTGGTTCTCACCATCGCCAATTGGTATCACAATGATGCCTCCAACCTTTAACTGAACTAACAGATCGTTAGGGATATAGGGTGCTCCAGCTGTAACAATGATTTTATCAAACGGCGCAAATTGTGGAAGGCCTTTATAACCGTCGCCATAAATAAGTTTAGCGCTTTTGTAACCAATAAAAGGAAGGAAAAGTTTTGTTTTATCGTGCAAACTTTTTTGACGCTCAATGCTAAATACCTTTAAGCCCATTTCTATAAGCACAGCTGTTTGATAGCCGCACCCGGTACCTATTTCCAGCACTTTTTCTCCTGCAACAGGTTCCAATTTTTCGGTTTGAAATGCAACTGTGTAAGGATGGGAAATAGTTTGTCCTGCCCCAATTGGTAAGGCTTTATCGCTATAAGCATGATCAAGCAAAGCAGGCCTTGCGGTTGTGGTATCAAAAAATAGATGACGCGGTATTTTGCCAATAGCTTTTAATACCAATTCATTTTTAATGCCTTTTTCCCGAAGTTGCTCTGTTAAACGCTTTCTCTTTCCCTGAAACAGGTACTCATCCTCTTTACTTACTTGATAAAACACTGAATCCCCTTTTATACAAAACTAAGGGTATTAAATACTTATAATTTGGTATTTTTGTATGTTTACTAACAATAATTGTTTTATAATTGCAAGCTCTAAATGGCAACGCAAAACCGCATAGCACTCATTGGATTAGGATATCTAGGTAAGATACATCTTAAGCTTCTTTTTGAGAACACCGATTGGCGTTTGGTTGGTGTTTACGACATCGATCAAAATTTATGCAGGCAATTATCTGAGCATTATAACGTAAAGTCTTTCAGTTCTTTATACGAAGCTATTGAGAGTAGTGATGCAATTGATATTGTAACTCCAAGTAATACACATTTTGATATTGCACGCCAAGCCATCATTGCCGGAAAACACGTGTTCATTGAAAAACCGCTTACCGCTACATTAAAGGAAGCAAAATTACTTCAAAGCCTAGTTACCGAAGCACATGTGTGTTTGCAAGTTGGACACGTAGAGCGTTTCAACCCAGCGTTCATTGCCGCCCAACCTTATTTTATTGAGCCAAAATTTATTGAAGTACATCGCCTTGCCCAATACAATCCGCGCGGTACAGACGTGTCAGTTGTATTGGACCTAATGCTTCACGATATTGATCTTTTACTAAGTATTGTGCCGTATAACATCAAAAAAATTAGCGCAGTAGGCTCTAAGTTAGTTAGTCACTCTGCCGATATTGTAAATTGCCGCATTGAATTTGAAAATGGATGTGTAGCCAATTTAACGGCTAATCGAATGGCGTTTAAGAACGTTAGAAAATTCAGAGTTTTTAATAAGGATAACTTTGTTTCTATCAATCTGTTAGATAAGGTTACTGAAGTTATTAGAATACAAAATGCAAGCGCTAATTCCAAAAATTTGATCATCGAAACAGGTAAGTCCATGCCAAAGAAAGAGGTGATATTTGAACACCCTATTATTTTGCCAACAAACGCAATAAAGGAAGAACTATTGTCGTTTTACAATAGTATAAACAGCGATAGAAAATCGATCATTTCTGCAGTAGACGCCATCAAGTCGTTAGAACTGGCAGAAGAGATAGAAGAAAAGATCAAAAATTAAAATCGCTTCGAATTTGTAAACTGATGTTGTTGGTCGTCCGTAACATACTTTTCTTTTTTAGTATCATCCTTGTATGTTCATGTAAAAAAACGTTTAAGCCTGCCAACGATGCATTTTTTGTGAACACAGAAAAAGTTACGGTGATCACCGAACCAGGACAAGGATATGGAAGTCACAATATCACCGATCTGTGGATCTATACAAATGGTTTTTTTAGAGGAGCTTATCCGATCGGTGCAAAAATGCCGGTGATGATCGAAGATGGTAAAAGCATTATAGATGTTTTTGCAGGAATAAAAAATAATGGCATCTCACAAACGCGCATCAATTGGTTGTTTTATGAGCCAATTAAATTAGATACGGTTGTTGCTTCGGGACAAAACATTGTACGCAACTTTGCATTCAAATATCGAACATCAGTTGTTTTTCCATGGGTAGAAGGATTTGAACTGCCCGGATTTAGTTTAGTAAAATCACCCATATCCGACACTACCTACAAGATCCACACAAACGATGAGCATGTGTTTGATGGAAATAAATCCATTGAATTAGGATTAAGCGGCTTGGCACTTACTGCCCAACTTGAATCAGCAACTTCGCACAGCCTACCGCTTTCTAGCCCCAATGTTTATTTAGAGATCGATTATAAATCAAACACCGACTTCATTATTGGTACGTCAACTAATGGTATTGTGTACGAATCGGTAACGATCACTCCAAAAAACACCTGGCACAAGGTTTATGTTCATTTGTCTGAATCCATTAATATGGATAGAACTACTTCCATGAAAAAGGTCATTATAAAAATTAAACGCGATCAAAACATATCTGAGCAAAAGGTATATATCGATAATTTAAAATTAGTGTATATCTGATGAACAAAACTTTTCGCACCATCCTGTACATCTTTTTTGATCTTATCACAGCGGCGTTGGCGTGGACCTGTTTTTACTATTACCGAAAATCAAATATCGACTCTTTAAAATTTGATCCTTCGCAATTAAAGATATTTGATGATACCTTTTTTGTTTCTGTTCTGGCAATTCCTTTAGCATGGGTGTTGGTTTATTATTTGATCGGCTCCTATAACAATGTTCTTCGCCGTTCTCGTATCAATGAGTTTGTGCAAATGTTCACTGTTTCGCTCATTGGTGTTACAGTTCTTTTCTTTGTATTGATCCTTGATGATAACGTAGCCAATTATAGGAACTATTATAAATTGTACGCGGTGCTTTTTTGTTTCCATTTTATTTTTACTGCAACCTCACGCTTAATTCTTTCAAGCTATATCAATTATAAGATCCACGCTAAGAAATTTGGATTTGAAACTATTATCCTTGGAAGCAACGAGAATGCTTTAAAAATTTATAACGAGATCACTTCCCTCAAACAAGGTATTGGCAATAACTTAATTGGGTTTGTTCGCATTGAAGGGAAAAATGGATACTCTGATATATTGAAACAAAAACTCGCTTATTTTGGAGATTATAGCAAGATCGCCGACATCATTAAAACCAATAATGTTCAGGAAGTAATTATTGCCTTGGAAAGTTGGGAGCACGAGCACCTTAAGCAAATGGTGAACGATCTGGCAGATCTGGGAGTAATTATTAAAGTAATTCCCGATATGTACGACATTTTAAGTGGGCACGTAAAAATGACAACTATTTTAGGAACACCACTTATTGAAATAAAACATTCAGAGATCCCCGATTGGCAAATAGCCATGAAGCGTTTTATGGATGTAACTTTTTCAATTTTTGTTTTAGTGTGTTTTAGTTGGTTGTATATCCTACTTGCCATCATTATACGTTTAGGATCTAAGGGATCTGCGTTTTTCACACAACCCCGAATTGGAATTCATGGAGAGACATTCAATATCATTAAGTTCAGAACAATGTATGTGGATGCTGAAAAGGCGGGACCTCAATTATCAAAAGAAAATGATCCGCGCGTAACACGATTTGGAAAATTTTTAAGAAAGGTTCGACTAGATGAGATCCCTCAATTTATTAACGTGATAAAAGGAGACATGAGTATTGTTGGTCCGCGACCTGAACGCGCTTTTTACATCTCACAGATCATTGAACGTGCACCGCATTATAAACATTTACGAAAAGTTCGACCAGGCATTACCAGTTGGGGACAAGTAAAATACGGTTATGCCGAAAATGTAGATCAAATGATCGAACGATTGAAGTTCGATATTCTTTATATTGAGAATATGAGTTTGTTACTCGATTTTAAAATTCTC
>CAYYUS010000050.1:0-9923 GCA_964474925.1 uncultured Akkermansia sp.
TGATGTTGCGAAAGTTTGTGAAACGCACCCTACAGTATTTGTACCAATAACTGTATAACTTACATTAGCTGTTGGACTAACGACTGCATTTCCGCCTTGTATAGTATAGGTATTTGCACCACTAGGAATAATTGTAAATGAATTGCCCGAGCAAATTGCTCCGCTATTTACCGAAATTGTCGGTGATGCATTAACCGTAATGCTTGATGTGGCAAAAGTTTGTGAAACACAACCTAAAGAGCTTGTGCCGATTACCGTGTATGAAGAAGATGTTGTTGGACTAACTACCGCATTTCCACCTTGAATTGTATAGGTATTTGCACCACTTGGAACAATTGTAAACGAATTACCGGAGCATATAGTTCCGTTATTTACTGAGATTATTGGTAATGGATTAACGGTATTTACTTGCGTGGTCACTGTTTCCACGCAACCGCCATTATCAATCGTTACTGTATAAATTCCAATATTTACTGTGCCTGCATTTGCAATAGTTGGATTTTGAATAGCGGAGGTATAAGTATTAGGCCCTGCCCACGAATAAGTTGGCGTTGCAGTACCTGTGATATTTACACTTAAATTAATTGTAGCGCCCGTACATAATGTAGCGCTTGTAGTAGCAATTGGATTTAGAGAAACACAATCAATAAACTTTACCAAAAAGGCGTCTTGACCACCACCAAATACAGTTTGATGCGCTCCTGCTGTGGCTATTACGTTACCAATATTAGAAGTTGTATAACCTGCCATAAACACATTACCTGAGGCATCGGTTGCGCAAGATACTCCATCATCACCTCCTGTACCCCCGTAGTAAGTACCCCATTGCCTGATTCCAATTGAATTAAACTTTACTAAAAAGGCATCTTCGCTACCACCAAATACAGATTGATATGCGCCTGCTGAGGCTATTGCTGTACTGGATTGTGTATATCCTGAAATATACACATTGCCTGTGGCATCGGTAGTGCATGAATTTCCATAATCAGTTCCGGTTCCCCCGTAATAAGTTCCCCATTGTCTTACTCCACTTGAATTAAACTTAACTAAAAAAGCGTCATTTCCACCACCGTTTATAGTTTGATGTGACCCTCCAGTTGCAATAATATTACCGACATTAGATGATGTAAGTCCCACCAAATAAACATTTCCTAAGACGTCACTTGTGCAAGATGATCCTTGTTCATTTCCATTACCTCCGTAATAAGTTCCCCATTGTCTTACTCCACTTGAATTAAACTTTACTAAAAATGCGTCATTACCCAAACCACTTACAGGTTGATGCGCTCCGGCTGTTGCAATTACAGTACCAGTAATGGAGGCTGTATTTCCCCCCAAATACACATTACCACTAGCATCGGTAGCGCAAGAATATCCATAATCAGTTCCATTTCCTCCATAGTAAGTGCCCCATTGTCTTACTCCACTTGAATTAAATTTTACTAAATAGCCATCATAAACACCACCACCGTTTGTAGTTTGATGTGCCCCAGCTGAAGCTATCACTGTTCCTGTATTAGATCCCGCATATCCTGATAAATACACATTACCTGTGACATCGGTTGCGCAGGAATATCCATAATCAGTTCCGGTTCCCCCATAATAAGTACCCCATTGCCTTACTCCACTTGGATTAAACTTAACTAAATAGCCATCAAAACCACCACCAAATAAAGTTTGATGTGCTCCAGCTGTGGCTATTACAGTGCTTGTATTCGATTGTGTCATTCCTGCCAAGTACACATTACCTGTGGCATCGGTAGCGCAGGATATTCCTAAATCAGTTCCTGTTCCCCCGTAATATGTGCCCCATTGCCTTACGCCACTTGAATTAAACTTTACTAAAAATGCGTCATTAGCACCATTATTTATAGTTTGATGCGCTCCAACTGTGGCTATTACTGTACCTGTATTGAAATCGGTATTTCCCGCTAAATACACATTACCTGTGGCATCAGTAACATTGGAATATCCATAATCATTTCCCGTACCCCCATAGTAAGTGCCCCAAATGCGGGTAACGGGGTCTATAATCAATTCGAGGTTTGCATTGTAATTTTCAATTTCAAAACTTATGGTTCTACTTTGCTCACCATCCGTGGTTCGGCCAAGCTCACCACAAGTTTTAATTACCCATTTTGCTTTTAATTGTTTACCGTTTTGGTAAACGATGGGTGCGCCTTCTTGTATTTTACCAAGTGGTGTTGTGTATAGTAAACTTCCATCTCTGTTTACACTTACTTTGGCGCCCTCTACTATTATTTGAATTTGTTTGTAATCAGTGTTTGGAGCTACAATGTAATCGTGTTTTAATTGTCCTTCTTTTTCATAATAATGTAAGTTAATACCATTGTATAAATTGTGCAAGGTAACACCGCTGTAGCTTTTTACATTCAATGCACCAACTTCTGGGCAGCCTTCAGTATAGTAATTATTAAAACCTTCCAAAGTTTGATCGGTTGTTTTTTCAAAATTCTTATTGGCACTTACCCAATTTAAATCGATGCGGTAAATAGTTTGCTGATCTATTTCTTTTCTCTTTTGTTTAGTTCTTACATCTTCAACTTCTTTGTATTTATCTATTCTATTTAATTGATAACTAACACCAGTTGTTTTTAAATGAAAAGCCATATTACCTGCCATGGCTCCAAACAATACATCTGGACGCGGCTTGTAATTTTGATCGTGCACCTGACCTTTGTTTTCGGTAAAAGCAATACCGTTTTTTTGCTCTTTAAATCCTTCAGGTAAATTGTCCGCACTACTTATCAGAAATGCAAGAATCAATGTTAATGAGTAAAATGCTTTTTTCATAGTCTGATGTTTTGAAAGTTATTCTATAAATTACTTTAGAGTTGATTTTGACAAAATTACCCCCTATTTTATAACAAAAATCTAATAATTAGTAGTCGGTATAAAACGTGAGTAACTTGTAAATATGAAGAATAGAGAATTAGTTAACTTTCAAGTGTATTTATTCAATAATGTTAAAGGATAGTTTATATAGATATCACGTTTTTATTCTTTTACTGTTTTGTACTCACACGTATGGACAGTTAGTGCGTGAACGATTAAGTGAAGTGTATAATATAGATAAAGGACTTCCAAGTGACGAAGTGTATCATGTTGTTCAGGATAAAAATAAATACATCTGGATTGCCACTGAAAATGGACTCGCTAAATTTAACGGAAAAACATTTAAACGCTTTTCAACAAAAAACGGATTGCCGGATAATACAGTTTATAGATTGTACCCGCAAACTGACGGAACAATACTTGGTGAGGCATTAAACAACCAATTATTTTTTATTAAAAACGACAGTATTATTCCGTATCAATTCAATGACACCATTGCCAAGTATTTCAAAAGTATAAAAAGAATTTATTCGTTATACCTCGATGAAAATTCAAATTTACATTGTGGAGGCTTTTCAGGATACTTTTGTATAACCAACAGAGGGTTTTTCAAAGGAATTGAATTGCGAGGGAAGAATGTAGCATATACAAATGCATTTGTTGCAAAAATGATAAACAACACATATCTCAATTATAAAAACAATATTGTTCTTGACGATTCGACAAAAAACTACATTAAAATTGTAACAAATAAAAATGATATTAAAATCAAAAAAATCAATCCGGATTTTCCAACGTCAGAGGCGGATTATTGCGATAAATTAAATGATTCAACGTTCATTGGCATGTTTTACAATTCAATCTTCGCTATAAGAAGGGACGAAGTACTCACTCAAACTACAATTGGCGACATTCCGATAGGTATCCATTGTTATGATTCACTAATTTGGGTTTGTTTAAAAGAAAAAGGAGCCCAGTCATTTATTTATAAAAATAATTTTATCAAAAAAGAACAGATACTGAATGGCTTAACCATAACATCCGTATTAAAAGACCATGAAGGAAATTATTGGTTCTCGACCCGCGAAAAGGGCATTGTAGTTTTGTACAATTACAATGTATATAAAACCTACGCCTCAAATAATAGTGCTAATATAAATGCATTTAACAACTCGAACAATATTAAATTGGTAGGATATGATAATGGATTTATTCATAATTTAACCAATCCCAAAAATAATATGAATTTGAAGGTGCAAATTGGGGAAATTCGAGAATTAGATCGTGACAATCTCTCTATTCTTTCTGGATATCTTAATAATTTTTTCACCGTTAAAGATGGTAGATTAATTAAAAAAGAAAACAATAGGTTTCATGAACAGGTGAAAACAACCAAGGACATTAAAATTCTTAATGATAGTGTAAAAATAATTAATGCTATAAATTCTGTTTGTTTTTATAATTCCTATTCAAATAGTATATTATGCGAGAGTGAAAAATTAGGTTCTAATGATAAGGTAATATTTATTGAGCTAATTAATGATACGGTTTATGTAGGTACAAAGTTTCTATTACAATTGTATGATTGCCATGGAAAACATTTGGAAACATATAACGTACCTCCTAACAGCCAGCGGATGTTGAATTTTGAAAAATCCGGGAAATTAATAATTTCGAGGGACGGCAATTTGTATAGGTTTAAAAAAGGCATTAAAAGTGCCATACTACTAAATGAATTGAAAGTAGATCGTGTTTATGACGCAATAAACGATGGGCCTATTTTGTATCTGTCTGACGGAAATTCAGTAAGAAAATACTTTATTGACGGCAACACTATTCAGTTAAAGGAAATAGTTAATCTGGAGGGAATTAGAAAGATTTATTTTTTTAATGATTCATTATACTATTTAAGACATGATGCAATTTATTCTCAGTCAAAGAATGCACAATCTTTTAATTCAATTCCAATTGTAAATATTATAGAATCCCGAGTAAATAATATTCAAACTAAAATTAAGGAAAACTCCATCTTTTCATACCATCAAAATAATTTTGAAATTTTACTTGATTTAATTTGTTTTAAAAAGGGCATAAGACAAATCAAGTACAGGCTTATAGGCTTGGACACAAATTACCATGTTACAAGCGACCTAACTCTAAGATTTCCGAAACTGCAACCCGGCAAATACATTTTAATGTACAGTGCAACCAATGATGAAATAAATTATTCCAAAGAAAAACAATTGGCCTTTGAAATTGACAAACCCTTTTGGCTTAAGCTTTCGTTCATTTTGGTAAGTATTATTGTTTTAAGTTCGATCTTAATATATGTTGTTTATAATTATATCAGAAAGCAAAATGAAAAGGCCAAGCTTTCTGAGCAAATTGCCAATTTAAAATCTAAAGCGCTTGTGTCGCAACTTAATCCGCATCTAGTATTTAATGTTTTGAACTCAATACAGGGAATAATTTCGACCGGAGATATAGAAAATGCAAATGTTTATTTAGCTAAATTTTCAAGATTTATGCGAAAGGTCTTGAACGTTTCTAAGCATTCTAACATTCCCATAAACGATGAAATAGAAATAACAAAGCAATATATCGAATTAGAAATGTTACGCTTTTCAAATAAAATATCAATACAATTGGATGTTGCAGACATTGATCGATCCATTTTAATACCTCCATTAACAATTCAGCCTTTTATAGAGAACGCGATTAAACATGGTGTTAAACCTACCTTAAATAAAAAAGGGGTAATAACGGTGAATATAGTAGAACGTAATACAGCCTTGGAAATTAGCATAAGTGATAATGGTGTTGGCTTTGTTGGGAGTGAGGAACAATTGCTTAGTGGGGATGGCTTAAGAATAGCAAACGAGCGATTGAAAATACTCAACTCAGAAAATCAAATCAAGTTAATTTCACATAGCAACCCAACTCAAATTAGTATTTTTATTTATAAAAATGTATAGAGCAATTATAATAGAGGATGAACAACCTGCAAGAGTTACTTTGAAAAGTTATTTGTCAAGATACTTTGCAAATATTCATATCGTTGCAGAAATAGAATCCATAAAAGAAGCAGTAGATTATTTAAGTAAAAACAGTCCAGATATAATATTTCTTGATGTACAATTAGAGGACGGAAAAGGGATTGATCTTTTGACAAAAATTAATTCGGCTGACTATAAAATAATATTTACAACAGCCCATGAAGAATACGCTCTTGATGCTTTTAAGCACAAGGCATTTGGATATTTGGTAAAACCACTAGATCCTTTGGATTTTAAAGAAATAGTTGGCCGTGTTATAAATGACCTTAAAGGCAACCCCAGTGAACTTTCCAAGCGAAAAATAAAAATTCTTGTAGGACACGGCCATCAGTGGATAGCCTTATCTGAAATTATTAGATGTGAAGCAAAAAGTAACTATACCTTAATTTATACTTCCAAAAGTGAAAGCCCACTAATCATTTCGAAAACACTTAAACATATGGAAGAGGAAATTTTAGATTCCGATAGATTTTTGCGAATACATCATTCTCATCTTGTAAATAAGGAATTTATTTTAAATGAAATCATAATTGATAATCACATTCTTTTAAAAACAGGTGACCGTATACCCGTTTCCAGGTCAAGGAAAAACAATTTGTTTAATTGACTTACCTATTGTGGGAAATTAAGCAAGATTATGCCAAGTACTAATTAATTTACCCAACCACTAACATTTAAGCCTTCTACAAAGTAGTGCACCCGCAAAATGCTTTCATTTGCATTATATTAAATATTATAAAATGAAAAAGATATTTGCTACTGGATTACTACTTTGTTTTTCTTTTGGTTTAGCTAAAGCACAAGTAGTTGATAAGATTAAAGCATTCGATCGTATTTTAGAAAGCTTTTATAAAGGACATAAGACAGAGTATTACAGGCTTAGTAATGGCGATTATACCTATTTTCCAAATAATGACGACTTCGAAAAGCTTAAAAGCGAATATGCACAAGTAAAATCCCAAGACCCTGAAATTGTTAGTATGATTGAAAAGGGTGATAAATATTTCAATGATTTTCTTCCTAATGAATTTATAGCCGAATTCAAAAAGGGCATCCCTTCATCTGACATGTTTGATTCTACAAAGTGGATGCCCGAACCGGCTATTTATATGAGTAGAATTGATAACAAACTAACCGGCGATTATTTAAAGGGAGCTTCAAAAATATCAAGAGATGATAATTGGATTCAAGAGGTTTATAACTTATATATTAATCAGAAAACTAAAATTGAGAATTACAAAAAAAATGGTGGTTTGACGGCTTACAAGGAGCAATTAGAACAAAAAGATGCTGAAAAAGTATTTCCTACAAAATCAAGTTTTACCGACCCTGAAATTGTTGCCTACGTAAAAAAAGTTCACAAACCTGATTATTATGGTGTAATTCAAAAAGTGATAATACTTACGGATTGGAAAATTCGCAAGGATAACTTGAATCGCCCAATTGAAAAGTATAAAGCAATAGAAATAATAACCAAAAAGGATGGTAAATGTTATTTAATTAGCAGTACAGTTTACATGGAACATGAAGGTGGAGGAAAGTATGGTGTTAAAAAATTATCACGTTATTTAAATAATTTTTTAATGAATTGTAATAATGCGAAGTAAAGAACCTTCCATTGACATCTATGCTCAGTTCAATAAAACAGTTCCTTTTCTATACTGCTGTATATTCATGATTTCAGCAATAGGCGACGCCTCAAAAGGAGTTAACGGCAGTATTCACAAAAAATAATATAAAAGCTTTTCTTCATTTTATTAAGCCTAAATTTTAGCCCACACTGCAAAAGATCGGAACGGAAAGCCCGATAAGTTTTTTAGTGGAAGAAAATCTAAATTCATCCTTTAGAGAATATGTGCTTTAAAACAGTTGCTATTTTCTTCAAATCCTGCCTAAAAGAGTTCGAGAATATGCTCACTGTCTCCACTGAACAAAAGCCCCTGATTATCAGGGGCTTTTTTGTTTGAGAGCTGAAGGACATCGAACTCGGATTATTTAAAATTTATAATTATAGCCCAAGCGTATCACCTGTGTTTCGTAATAATCAGTACTAACATATTTGAACCCATCGCCCTGAATGTTCTTTTTTATTTGCATGGTATTTAAAAGATCAGTAGCATTTAAAAATATTTCGCCTTTTCCTTTTTGGATTGTTTTCTTCATTCCAATATCTAAAGAAAAACGTTCACCAATTTCTCCTTGAGGAATAATATCAGGGGCTAAGTAAATTCCCGTTAATTGGAAATCGAAATTCTTAGGCAATTTAAACGTACAATTCAATTTTGCGTTTCCAGAATATATTTCCTGTGCGGATGCTGTAAATGTATTTGGTACTGGATAAAGATTAACCACCGAAAAAGCATCAATTCTATTATTGTAAGCGTTTAAATTGAAATTCAATAAAAACCACTTCGCAATAGTTTGAGAAAGTACCATTTCAATTCCTGTATTATAACTGCGCCCTGCGTTTTGCATAATAGAGTATATTAGTTTTGTGCTATCGGTACTTGCAATACGGGTTATTGTACCATCGGCTAAGCGGTGGTAAACTGCGGTATAGAAATATCCTTTTTGCCAACTTGTTTTATAACCCAACTCAAAGAGATTGGTGAACTGTGGGCGTAATGCAGGATTTCCAATTTTAATAATTTCCGCATCGTCATATTTCGGGAAAATACGAATGTCTACTTCATTTGGTCTATCAACCCTGCGGTTGTAAAACACCGAGAGTTTATTTTTGTCGTTTATTTTATATGCTAAACGAACATTTGGAAATGGTTGCGTGTAACTGTAGCCATTGCTTTTATAGGTGTTGTGATTTGGATTTACTTTGTATTGCAAATCAACGTACTCAACCCTTAGGCCTGCTTCTAATTCAAACTTTTTATTTTCTAAAACATAAGTGCCGTATAAGGCAGGGATTGTTTCTTCGTAAGTTGCCTCTCCGCCAGCCATTGTATCGAGTGGCGAATTAAGTCCTGGAATAAAAAGCATATTAGTAGGAATAATTCTTCTGCGGAATTTTAATCCTCCCTCAAAGCGTCCGTATTTAAGAGGCTTTACATAATCAACGTTTAAATCTCCAACGTGTTCGTCGGAAATTAATTTAAAGGCGTCATGCCCTGTATAGGTTGGCAAAATATTATCGAAGAAATATTTTTCGTCTTCGCGGTGAAACGTGTAATTAAAACCAATGTTTAATTTATGCCCTGCTTGTTTAAATTTGTGTTCGTAAGCGGCGGATGTTGTAACGGTTGTTTTTAATTCGTCTTCTAAAAACTGCCACAAACGTTTTCTATCTGTGTAATCGTAATTAAAAAACGGTTCATCTCCACGGTCGAGAATTTTTTCGCTACTGAATAAGCCCGAAAGCGTAAAAGCGTTTCTATCGTTAATGTTCCAATCAAAGCCCGCTTTACCTGTACCAATTGTTGTTGTTCTGTTTCGTTTTGTTTGCTGGTGAATGATCTCTCCGTTTGAATAAGTACGTGTAACAAACTCATTTTTGTTAAGCGTTTGAGTATAGAGATAATCGCCTTGGAAGAAAACGTTTATTTTTTTCTTGCGATAGTTTAAGGATAGGGAGGGATTTAATTTTGGCGTGTTTTGATATTGTGGTCTTATTGTTGGGAGGTTTTCTTTCTTAATCCATAAAGCACCTAAGCCAGCAGATAAACCCGCTTTGCCATTAAAGCCCTCTTGTTTATTTTTTTTGTAAATGATATTAATAATACCAGCATTACCGTTGGCATCGTATTTAGCAGAGGGATTATTGATGATCTCTATTTTTTCAATAGCAGAAGCAGGGATATTATCTAAGCCTGATTGATTTCCAAAGCCTGTTAAGGCGGTTTGTTTACCGTCAATTAAAACGGTGATTTTATCACTTCCACGTAATTGTACTTTGCCATCCTGCACGGTAACACCGGGCAGGTTTTGCATTGTTTGTAAAACAGAACCACCGCTTTGGCTAACGTTATCTTCAACGTTAAAAGATTTTTTGTCCATTTT
>CAYYUS010000051.1:0-9765 GCA_964474925.1 uncultured Akkermansia sp.
GAACCATTTATTCGCCGTAAAGCTGTTCGTCATTTAGAAAAAGGCCGCGTTGTAATATTTGGCGCGGGCACCGGAAACCCATATTTTACAACTGATACAGCGGCAACATTGCGTGCTATTGAAATTGAAGCGGATGTTATTTTAAAAGGAACACGTGTAGATGGAATTTATACCGCCGATCCTGAGAAAGATAAAACGGCAACAAAATACGAAACTATTAAGTTTGATGAGGTATACAGCAAGGGACTAGAGGTAATGGATATGACCGCATTTACCCTTTGTAAAGAGAATAATTTACCCATCATTGTGTTTGACATGAATAAACTGGGGAACTTAAAGAAGTTGGTTGAGGGCAACAAAGTAGGAACCTTGGTAGAAATGTAATTTGAAAGAAATTTTGGGAAGGCATTGCGATAATTCGTGATGCCTTTTTTTATTATCTTTAATGTAATGAAATTCATTCGGCTGTTATTGATCGGTTTTTTTATTCCCTTATCTATATGTGCTCAAACATTTGATGCGGATTATAAAAAACTATATGCCCGTTTAGAAAAAGGCGAAGATCTTAAAGTGAGTGATTTTCAAAAGCTCATGGACCAGTATCCAAAGGACCTGCAAAATTTTCCGGATGAAAGTGCTGAATTGTATTACTACAAAGCAGGTTATTTATACGCTGAAGGAAAAACTGATGAAGCTATTAAACACTACAATGGGGCGTTTAATTATGCTTTACGAGCAAAGGATACCTTATTTAAATATTATGTGATATTAGAGTTTGCAAGGATCACCTTCAATACAAAAGCGTATGATAAGTCGGAAGAATATTACCGATACGCCTTGCCCGGAATGGCGGTTGTTTATGGCGCAAGCGATAAGCGCTATACTAAGATCTATTACGAATATATTCGGTTACTGATCAATTTGGGAAGGTTAAAGGAAGCCAAGCCTTTATTAGATGCGCTGAAATATTATTACGAAACGCTTAACATGTACGATGACCCAACTTATCTTGATGTGATAGCGAACATGGCTTATATTTTGGAGACCAATGGCGATTATAAAGAAGCACTCATCAAATATAAATATCTCATTGATGAAGATAGATTATTAAAGCAGGGCGATACTCTGCAGTATGTAACCATCATTTCAAATATGGCCGAAGTGTATCGCGAAATGGGATCTTATGACGAGGCTTTAAGTTATTTGCAAAGCGCCAAGCGTTTTATGAAGAAGTACAAAGTAGTGCAGGTGGAGCAGTCGGGCTTTATTGAAAATTATTTGGGATTACTTTATAAAACATTAAATGATTACAAGAGCGCCGAAAAGAGTTTTGATAATGCCTTAAAAATTTACAAAGAGGCAGAGATGGAAAATACGGAAGCGTATTGCACAGCGCTGAGTAATAAAGGTGATCTGATGCGCTTATTAGGCCGAAAAGATGAAGGTTTGAAATTGATGAAAACCTCTTTGGAAACAAGAGAAAAGTATTTTGGAAAGATCTCGGAAAGTTATGCGAACGCCCTTACCAATTATGGTTTGATAGCGTATGAATACGAAGAAATAAAAATAGCGCAAGAATATTTTGAAGAAGCGCTAAGGATCTACGAACAAACAGTTTCAAAAACGCATCAGAGTTATGCCAATTGTTTAAATAATTTGTCGAGCTGCTATGTGCAAACCGGCGATTACAAAAAGGGTGAGCAATATAAATTTGAAGCCATCAAGATCATTGAAAATACATTGGGGAAGGAACATTTCAAATACATTTCGTATGCGATGGGCGCGGCGGATATACTTTACCTCACTAAAAATTTCCCAAAAGCAATTCAATTACTTACCGAGGCTAAAACGCTGGCTAAGAAAAAATTTGGAGTGAATCATGATCTGTACATTCGATCTTTAATAAATTTAGGATGTATAAAGTATTTGGCCGGAAAGTATGAAGAAGGTGTAATTGACTTGGAAGAAGCCATTGATCTTAAACTTAAAAATTTGAATGAATTCTTTTATACCATGAATAGAGAGGATCAGGTGGTTTATTTGGAAGAGATCCAAGGAGAGATGGTACAGTATGGTAATTGTCTTTTTGGATATTCGTATAAGTCGCCAAAAGCAAACTTGGGTCCGCATTACGAAAAGTATTTTGATTATAACCTCATGATAAAATCGTTGTTGAATAAGAACACAACTGAGTTTCAACGTGAGCTTGCGTTAAATACCAACGAAGGTGTAAAGACAAATTATAAAACGTGGATGGCTTTAAAAAATAGTTTAAATGAGTTGTACCGTTCTGATTTTACTATGGCCGAGCAAGATTCTTTGCATTCGATGATCAATAGTTTGGAAACCAAATTGCGACAAGCCATTAATTATAAGCAGCCCGAGAAAAGTAATTTCAAGAGTTTAAAAAGTATACTAAAACCGGGCGAAGCTATTGTTGATGTTTCATGGTTCTATCATTCGTTTACCGATACAACAGGGGCAACGCAATATGCAGCTTTGATCACAAAAAATAGTTCGGCTTATCCGGAATGTGTTCTAATGTCGAATGATAAATTAGATGAGCAAAAAACAGTACAAGATTATAACGATCGAATGGATAGAGAGGTATTGGATACAATTTCTTACGACCTGTTCTTTAAAAAATTAACACCGACCTTAAAAGACATTTCTAAATTATATATTTCAACGAAAGGAGATTTTAGCAGAGTAAATTTTCAAACACTGTTTGACCCCGCATCACGTTCATATCTTATTGATAAAATGGATATTGTGTATATGCCTGATCTGAGTGCTTTGCAAAACCAAGAAATAAATAATAATAACACTACAGAGGCTCAACTTTTTGGTAACCCCGATTTTAATTATGATTTCAGAAAGAAAGTGAATGCAAAACCAACACCAAAAAATCAACCCAACCAACTTTTAGCTAAGCGTTTTGGGTTAACTGCTATCACCGACCTGCCGGGAACAGAAACAGAACTAAATGAGATCGAAAAGCTAATGATAGCGAATGGTTGGAAATTTAATTCGTTTACCCGCGAAAAGGCAAGTGAAGAGAATTTAAGAAAGGTGAAGTCGCCTAAGATCCTACACATTGCCACACACGGTTATTTTTTAAAAGATATTGAAACGGATGATGATAAATTTTTAGGATACAATGTAAATGCGTTCAAACAATTGGCTGATGTAAGATCAGGATTAATTTTAGCAGGGGCCGCTATTAACACAGGCGATTCGGTAAAAGTAAATGCAGATAAAGATGGATTGCTTACTTCGCGCGAAGCATCCTTATTGGATCTTTCAAATACAGATGTAGTTGTTCTTTCGGCTTGCCAAACCGGGCTAGGAGTTGAGACCTTGAATATGGGAGTAATTGGTTTACAACAAGCCTTTAGTAATGCAGGCGCCAAAAATTTAATTTTGAGTTTATGGCCTGTAGATGATAATGCCACGCAATTGTTAATGGTAAAATTTTATGAGTACTGGTTAAAGGATGCAACCAATCTAAATATTTCTTCAGCATTTAAAAAAGCGCAACTCGATGTAAAACAAAAATTTCCGCATCCGTATTATTGGGGGGCTTTTGTACTTCTTAAGAATTAGTGGGCCCCTTTTGGGTACCATCCCCCTCTTGAGGGGGTGGCATTTGCGGAGCAAATGACGGGGGAGGGAAAGTTTAATTTCCTTCTTGTATTTTCCTCCTCCGTCACGGCTTACGCCGTGCCACCTCCTCGGTGAGGAGGATGGCCTCCCACGCTGTGTGGAAAATCACCTTCTTCCAAATCACTATCCAAGCCCCTCCTCCCTCAAAACCTACGATACATCGCAGTTTTTCATTCAGAAAAAGCGGAAAAAAAGTGTAAATTAGTGTTTAAATGAAGATTAGAAATGAAAGATTCGAATTCCCGGAGAGATTCGAACTCTCTGGGTCCACTAGATTTATCAGGGCGGGAAGTCATCATACCATGACCCAGATAAAGGACGACCTGGAGCGCCACCACAGGTAGTGCAACTATAGATGTGAAAAAAAAATAAACTATATTTGAAACAAATTTATAATGAGAATACTTTGTTTACTTTTTAGTGTTTTATTTCTTTATAACTGCACCCATATTAATAAAGATATAGAGGATGCTGTTGAATCAACATCAAAAAATACTCAAATAGCAATCATAAACGATTTAAAAGGGCTTAGAAAAAAATTGGATTCCATTTATTACAAGACTTTTGATAATAGTAGTTTTGAAACAAAACCAAAATTATCGCACTTTCATAAAGTTTTAAATCAAACTATTGAATATATTGACAGTGTTAATGTGGATATTGGGAAGTATGACAATAATGATTTAAAAAACAATAAAGTAATTAAAGAAAAATTTGTAGAATCTCCTTTAGGCGATAGTCTTTTCAATAAGTTAAAGACAACGTTCGATTTAGCTGAAAGTGTTGCTAGAAGCAAAACAAAAAGGGACTCTATTAATCAAATTTCAAAAAATGTTCTAAATGATTTTAACGTTAAGGATTGGAAAAATAGTTTTTTCGCCTTAAATAGCCCTAGTGGAAGTATTATGGTATTGTATGGGTTTGAATACGAATTATTTAAAGCTAGTATAATAAGTGTAGAATAACAGCAGCTCTTTAGAGCTAAGCGATAGCGTAACTTTACATTTTAAAACTTTAAAAAATCAACCAAGCCCCACCGCTTGGTTGATTTATTGGGTGAAACTATTTGGAAAATCTGGGAGGCCAGTTTATTATATTCTAACCAGAAAATCAATAACTGCATAAGCACTAAAAGCAAGAGAAACCCTCTTGCTTTTTTTTGTTTTAAATTGGCTATATTAGTTCTATAAAAGGTTTAAAGCATAATTAAACTTCCTACAGCCTGAAAATCGGATTACCAAATTCCTTACTTAATCACCTTTGCAATGAAATTTCGATACGAATAAACTCTTTTTTTAATAAAGCAGCTATAAGGTCTGAAAAAAGTGACATGAAAAATGAGGGGGCGAAAAAACATTCAGATATGGGCAACTTCAACGAAGGTCCTGAAAATTTTATAGTCGCATACGCTGCAATTAGTTTTCCAAGACTTATAAATAAAAGTGCACAGGCTTACTTACCGTGCGAGAGATACTCCACACCACCATTTTTTGAATTAATAACGATCTTAAAAACTCCCCCGTATCTTTTTTTCTTACGTTTAAAATTCCCCCAAATAATCCAATAATTCTTGATTTTATAAATATGAAAAGGTTTTTGCTTCCTTATATGAAATTTACCATACGTTGCATATAGGACAATTTTAGCAATTTTAACTGTTTGTTTTTTCGTTAACTCCAATTTTGCGTCATTGGAATTTAACTTCACATCACAGTCTGTAATGCGTTTTTTTAAAATTTCGTTTGCAATTAAACTATCATTCTCTTTATTGCCACTTTGTGCAACTAGAATTGTTTTAAAAAAAATCGTTGATAGTAGAATAACAAATTTAACTGCCGTCATATTTAAATTGCCCTCTTCTTTAAAATTTCTTTATACTTCGCCTTATATTCTTTTCTAAGGGTGATTCGAACACCCGACCTTTGGGTTATGAGCCCAAAGGTCTCTTTGTCTTTATTCATTCTCTCCGCTTTTTCTGAATGATAATCTACGATACATCGTATGTTTTTGCAAATGGGCTTTCAAGCATTTCCCTTTTTAACAATTTTAGTGGAAAATGTTTTTTTAACCTTGCAGCCCGTGCATTGTATACACTTACTGCATTTATTATTTTTTACACGGCTTGCTATGGCGTGCTTGATGCGTTTTCTAACATCAAAATCAAGCGGCATATTAAAATAAACTTCAAAAGGAGTTCGCGGCCTATGTTTATAATGAGGCCTTACTTTATTATAATCTTCAACCACCCATTTTAAATACGTGTGCAATGCTCTTATGCTTTCAAACTTTCGGTTCTTTAAATAACGTCCTTTGATAGTTCGGTGAACGGCCTCAACAGGCGAGTTGGAAAAGCGAATGTCTTTAAGCGCTCTTACTTTTGTTATTTTATGCTTAGTTAATTTACTTATAAAGGCATCAATGTATTGGTTATGGTTTTCTTTACCACCATCGGCAACCAAAGTACTATGTTTTTGATCGGGATGCGTTGCAATTACTTTTAAGGCATTACCTAACGATCGTCGTACAATGTCAAAATTATTGGATTGCGAAACGTGATATCCCAATATCATTTTAGAATAATTATCCATCACAAAACTAATGGCCACTTGTTTGCCATCTATTAAAGGATAAAATGTTGTATCTACATGTAAATATTCATTTGGTGCATTGGAAACAATGCCAATAGTTTTGCGTTGTTTTTTGGTTAACTTTTTCTTTATGCCCCACATGCGCGCGTATTTGTACCAACTATATAAACTTGCCACGAGTTGTTTTTTTCGTAAGGCATTTGATTGTATGGAGCAAATAGGCCAATGATTGGTTTCATGATCAAGAAGCAAGCTTTTTATTTTTTCAATCTCTTTAAGTTCTAATTGTTGTGGATGTCGTTTGGTGCAAAGCTGCGTATACGAATCAAAACATTCAAATCGCGCTTCGAGCACCCATTGGTAATACAGAGGTTTTGAAAGCCCAATTAATTTTAAAGTGCGATCAATGCCGAACTGATCTTTTAAATAGTTGATGGCCGTAAGTATTTTAAATTGCGCTTCTTTGTTATTATTAGAGGATTTAACCAGGGGCAAAATAATATGCGAAAGTGTTATCCACGAACGCGCAATGCTGTGCAGCAGTTTTTTTTGTTGCAGTACTTTTAATTTTACTTCGGCACCTGTAAAGGCTTCGGTAAAAAAATACCTGAACTCGTGGCCCAAATAGCTTGTGCTATCTGTTTTTCGCCAACTAGAGATGGTAGAGTAAGGAATTTGTTTTCGGAAAGAGTGGGGAAGGAGATCTTCTTTGCCCATGAGGTATAAAAATACCACCGATGAATCGTATTTGTTTTTCATGTTTTTTTTGAGAGCAAAGTTGAAGTGTATTTTTGGAAAATGCACCTGTGGAAACACATAGGTTTTTCGTCACGGCTTGCGCCGTGCCACATGGAGTTTTTTTTGCCACGGAGGCACGGGGAACACGGAGTTTTTTAAACTTTGTGTGCGTAGCGCCTTTGCGGTAAAAAATAAATGGATAGCTAAATGATTTTCCTCCCCCGTCACGGCTTGCGCCGTGCCTCGCCGTGTTTTTTTTGCCACGGAGGCGCAGAGACGCGGAGAACGCGGAGTTTTTAAAATAAACTTTGTGTCTTGGTGGTTAAAAAATAAATCGCTGACTAACTTGGTTTTAATTTCCCTCCCCCGTCATTTTCTTCGAAAATGCCACCCCCTCAAGAGGGGGATGGGACTAACTACTCAAAATAATCCTTCATTCGCTCAAAGAAACTCTTTTGATTTTTAGCAGGATTTGGTTTGAAATTTTTGGAGTCGCGTAATTGTTCTATCATCTTTTTTTCATCAGATGATAGGGTAGAAGGTGTGTACACACTGATCTCTACCATGAGGTCGCCTTTGTAATATGAATTTACATCTGGCAATCCTTTTCCCTTTAAGCGTAAAACTTTTCCGCTTTGAGTTCCGGGATCAATTTTTATTTTGGCTTTGCCTTCTACTAATGGAATATCAACTGATGTCCCTAAAATGGCATCGGGCATGCTAACATGTAAATTATATACTAAATGTTGACCTTCGCGTTTTAATTCCGGGTGTTCTTCTTCTTCAATTAAAACAATAAGATCGCCGTTAATTCCACCGCGCACTGCCGCATTTCCTTTTCCGCTTACATTTAACTGCATTCCTTCGGCAACACCGGCAGGAATATTTAATGAAATAGTTTCTTCGCCTCTTACAACACCTTCGCCATGGCAAGTATTACATTTGTCTTTTATTAATTTTCCTTCACCGTGGCAAGAACTACATGTGGTTTGCGTTTGCATGGCGCCCAACATGGTTTGCTGAACTTTGGTTACTACACCAGAGCCATTACACATGCGGCAAGTATCATACGCAGTTCCTTTTGCACCACTTCCACTACACGTATTACACGCAACTTGTTTATTTACTTTAATTTTTTTCTCAACGCCATTTGCAATTTCAGTAAGATCCATTTTTACTTTTACACGCAAATTGCTTCCGCGATTTACGCGTCTTCCGCTTCGCGATCCGCCACCACCAAAACCTCCAAATGATCCGCCAAATATATCGCCGAACTGACTGAAAATATCATCCATGTTCATGCCACCGCCGCCAAAACCGCCACCGCCACCACTTGCAGCGCCACCAACGCCGGCATGTCCGTATTGATCGTAACGCTGACGTTTTTCTTTGGTACTTAAAACTTCGTATGCTTCAGCAGCTTCTTTAAATTTATCTTCAGCAGTTTTATCATTCGGATTTTTATCGGGATGATATTTAATAGCAAGCTTACGATAAGCTTTTTTTATCTCATCCTCGCTTGCGTTCTTTGCAATACCTAATATTTCGTAAAAATCTCTCTTTGCCATTTTCTTAACTACCTACTACTACTTTTGCAAAACGAATAACTTTATCTCCCAGCTTATATCCTTTTTCAAGTTCATCTACCACTTTTCCTTTTAGCTCATCGCTTGGTGCAGGAATATGTGTGATCGCTTCCATAATGTCCGCATCAAACACTTCACCTTTGCAATCAAAGGAGGTTAATCCTTTTTGCTGCGTTGTATTTTTTAGTTTGTTATATATCAAATTAACGCCGTCTTTAATAGCTTTAATATCCGTAACATTTTCGTTGGCTTTTATGGCCCTTTCAAAGTCGTCAATTACAGGTAAAATGGCCTTTAAAACCTCTTCATTAGCGGTTTTAAGGTAATCTACCTTTTCCTTGTGGGTACGCTTTCTAAAGTTGTCAAACTCCGAATACAGCCTCAAATATTTATCATTTAACTCGGCTAATTTAGAGGCAGTATCTTCCCCTTGTTTTTCTTCGGTTTTAGCTGAATTTTCGTCAGTTTTTTCCTCGTTTTGGTTCAAATTGTCAGTTTGATCCAATCCTGAATCATCATTAACCTCAGGGTTATTGTCTAAGTTGTCTTTATTCTCCATGGTACTAGGCTTTGTGCCCGCAAGGTAATAACAATAATGCTGCCAGAGAGGATTTTAGGCTAAATTGTCAGTCTTTATACACCTTAAATTCCACCCTCTGATTCTTCATGTGCTGCTCATCTGGGCAGCCTTGAGGGTTTTTACATTGGAATAAGGGTTGCGAATTACCCTTAGCCGCCACAACAATATGGCTTAAAGGAATACCTTTTTTAAGTAGAAAAGCTTTTACGGCGTTAGCATGTTTTTGTGAGAGAGCCAATGCCGTTTTTGCATCCAATTTTGTGCTGGCATGGCCTGTAACATCCACAAATAAACCATCATTCTTTTTAAGCATTTCAACAATACCTTTTAATTCAAATTCATCTTTTGGAGTGAGTTCGGCACCGGCATTTTTAAAGAGTAAATGTTTGTTCACGTCGATCTGATCGATCTTTCCTTCCAATGGCGCATCCTCACTTGGATCTAATATTTTTGTATTGGCTTTTGATGGAACATAAAATACAAATCCATTATCCGAATTTTTTGATTCAACGATACGCTCTCCTTTTTCATTAAAAATGGCCAAGGGGTCAGACGACATGATGTTTGCACCGTTATCCATCTTCAAAATAAAATCCTGATTTAATTT
>CAYYUS010000052.1:0-9727 GCA_964474925.1 uncultured Akkermansia sp.
ACCGATCACCTCTTCACTGCCAGCGAAGCGCTCTAGCCAAATGAGCTAATCCCCCGGGTGTTTAATTTGAGGCTACAAATATAATAAATCCTTTATTATAAGTAATGATGCTAAAATGAATGGATTTTAGGCTATCGGAAAAATATCGTATTTTTATTATCACAATGAAAAACTCATACAAACTCCTCACCATTTTTTTGATCCTAGTTGGAATAGGATTAAGTGATTGTCAATACCGTAAAGATTGTGGCGGAAGGCGCAAGAAAAAGGTTAAGACCGGAATGGGCGGCTACATGTAGTGTTTGTCCGAAATGCCCATTTTCTTCGTTATGCTGCAGAAAAAAAATTCTCATTTACTAAAGTAAACTGCATAATTTTTTCTTTGCATGCCTCGAAACTGATCCCGATAATTATCGGGATTCGATCCAAACACTAAGTTTACGAAAACAATAAATTCTTACGTGTAATAAACGATCTTTGGTTGCACACCAACGTTGAAGGTAATTGTAGAAGCGGTGTTGATCTGATCTTCATCTTCATCTTCCACAAACAAAGTAATATTCACTTTTCCTTCATTATTGCTGCATAGATTCTTTAGCAGCATATTCATGATCTTTAAAGTAGACGTATTATAAAACCCTACTGTTATTTCCACGTTCAATGGAGCGGTTGCTTTAAAAGTTTGCGCCCATTGTAATACCTTCTCATAGAAAGATGGTGGGTTTGCCATAAACGAATTGCCCTTTATGACCATTTTATTTTCTTCGGGTTTCACCAACACATATGGTGATTTTTCTCCTTCTGCTATCTCAATCATGATATATAATTCTCAAAGATAAATCAAAATTTAATTCCAATAACACAAATATCGTCCATTTGTTCATAATCTCCCATCCATGTTTCAAATTCTTTCACCGTTGACTCATACTGCTCTTGTATAGGTTGAGGGTAGATCTCGCCGAAAAAAGCCTTCATTCGCTTTGTTGAATACCGCTTGTTTTTTTCTCCCCCAAACTGGTCTCCAAAACCATCGCTAAAGAAGTATGCACAGTCGCCTTTTTGAGGCTTTATAACGTTATCTGTAAAGCCTTTAACCTCATTAGGAAAGGTACCTCCAATTGAATAAATAGGAGCTTTAATGTCTTGTGGGCCTGTGCTCTCTGAGTAATAATAAAGTGGGCGATTGGCGCCCGAGAAAATGAACTCAGAAGAATCCTTGTTTATTCTTAAAACCATAGCGTCCATTCCATCCCCTATCCTATTCTCTTCTTCCTTCTTTTTAAAGGCCTTGTGTAATTTTTTATCCAGTTCATTTAAAATAAGAGCCGGGGTTGCCTCTTTATACTCAATTAATACCTGATCGAGGAAAGTTGACCCTAATAAGCTCATGAACGCTCCGGGCACACCATGTCCTGTACAATCAACTACCGCTATATACGAATAAAGATCAGTTTCGGTGAACCAATAAAAATCACCGCTTACAATATCGCGAGGCCTGTAGTAAACAAAAAGATTTAGCTTTTTGCTTACGTAATCAGGGTCGGGCAATACCGCATTTTGAATTCGTTTGGCATAAGCAATACTAGCAGTAATATCCTGATTCTTTTCGTTAAGTAGTTCGTTGGCCTTCTCAATTTTTTCTTTTTCCAGTACCAACTCCCCAGTTTTTTCTTTTACTAATCCTTCTAGTATCTCCTTATCTTTTTGAAGTTTTTTGGTTCTCCACCTAAAGAACAGGAAAAATACAAGGATAACAAAAGCAGAAGCTGTAACAATGAACCAGAGTTTTTTCCAGAAAGGTTTACCAATGGTGATTTTAAAGGTAGCAGGACTTTGCGTTGCAATATTATCAGAATTGAAAGCAGTGATAACGAATTTATAATCTCCGTCGGGTAAATTAGGATAGGTTACGCTTTGCTCTGAAGTGATCCGTTGGTTATCTTCAAAACCTTCGAGTTGATACTTGTAAGTAACACCTCCCGGATTGGTTAACGAAACTCCTACAAAATCAATTGTCAATTCATACTTATCATAAGGCAATTTGTACACCGAATCTAATTGATGAATTGTGGTATTTGTTCGCACGGAAAGAAAAGACAGAACTGGTGGATTTAAATTGATCACATCCTCGTTTGGTAGATAGCGGATCAAGCCTTCGGTACTTCCCATGTATATATTTCCCTTTTTACCTTTGTAAATTGCATTATTATTCACAATATTGGCAGGCAAACCATTGGATCTGTTAATGCTCCTGAACGTTTTTAAATTGGCGTATTTGATGCTGATGCCATTTTTGTGAATAGTAAGCACATCTCCCTTTTGTGTAACTGTAATTCCGTAACAAAAATCAGAACTCAAACCATCTTCTGTTGTATAATGTATGAAATTCGGCTTCCTACTTTTGCGATAGCAATAAACTCCATCGCCTTCGGTAGCGAACCAAATATTATCGTCTCTGTCCTGCGCACCTGAATTAAATTTGAAAGGCGATAAAGTATCCTTATCACTCATAATGGTCTTCTGCAATTCCACTTCTCCATTGGCAATATGATACAAAGGTGTTTCGGGCGAGAAGGTCCAAACGTGATCGTTGCGGTCAACAAAAACATTCAGGAAATTATTATGAGGGGCTCCGGAGTTGGTATTGAATTCCTTCACCACCTCCAATTTCTCGTTCATGTAAAATAATCCCTCTGTGGTACAAACAAGAAATTGACCGGTTTGGTCTTTGGTTATATGATTAACACCCTTTCCTTTGAATGTTGGTATGGCCTTCTTATACACCATTTTATTTTTGGCGATATCGTACACATGCAAATTCTGGCTGGTACCTATCCAGAGTTCTCCGGTTGATCTATTAATAAAGCTTGTTTTTATATCTTCCTCTATTCCTTTGGGAATAAGATCGTGTTTAATGGAAAGGTTTGTTTCGGTGTTAAATACGAATACTTTTTTATCATCAGACACAAAGATGTTCAACGAATCATCAACTGCAATAGTTCTTATATCATCAAATGGTAAAAAGTTGGTGGTACTAAAGCGCTCGAATCTGCTTGATAAGAATTGGAATAAACCATTACCTGTTGAACCGAACCAAAGGTTAGCTTCTTTATCCACAAAAATACGATTGATAAATTGGCTTTGTAAACCGTTCTTGTTATTAATGGTGGTTTGTTTTTCGAGACGATAATTGCTGGTGTATCGCAACATGCATAACCCTTCTCCGGTGAGTGAGATCCACATTTCATTATCACCTTTTAAACAAATGTCTTTAACGTTATTCTTAGCGCTTTTTAATTCAACCGAAAAAGTAAGCTGTGATCTGTACTCATTATTACTTTTCAGGAATAATTCAACCCCTATTCCATCTTCGCCAACCCATAATTCGTTGCGTGAAGATATTTCAATACAGGTTGTATTCTTTCCTTGCGTTCCTTCAAGAGTTTTTGAGGCCTTTGAACTTTTTCCCAGTTCAAATATCAAAACACCTTCTTGTGTGGCAGTGTAAAGTTTATCTTCCTTGATCTTTATTTCGTTAATAGGTGGAAGTTCCTCTTCGGTGAATAATTTTGGTTCTCCATTCTCTTTTACTACATACAATCCACCGGCTGCATTAGCAAAATAAATGTTTCCTTTAGAATCCTCGGCAAACGCAACTATACGAGCAAGCTGTTCTTCATTTGTTTGCAGTTTTTTGAATTTATCATTTGTTCTTTTCGAAACATGGCCTTCAAAATGTCCTACCCATAAATTTTGTTTTGAATCGAGGAATAATGCACTGCAATAACTCTCGGCCAAACTATCCTTTTTGGTGTACTTAGCCATTTTCTTTCCCCCATAAAGCGCCAATCCGTCACCCGTTGCTATGTAAAGAAAACCTCGTTTATCTTGAACAAGATCGTAAACATAAGGTTGAGGCAAACCTTGCTCCTGGGTAAATACATTGAATTTATATTCCTGTGCTTTTGCAAATGCAGAAACTAGTATAAAAAATATGAGTAAATGTCTCTTCATCTATTTGGCAGGCTTCATCTTTATATTATACTTGTACTTGGGGACTCCACCAATTGGTTGAGAAAAAAACGGCATGGCTTCGCCATATTGGTTAGTGATGTACACCGCTACGTTATTGTTTTTTACCTCTTTTTTGTTGATGAATTGTATATCCAATGAAGTACCTATTTCAGCTTTCTCGATCTTGAATTTAACCTGAGCCCACACACCTTCGGTTTGTGAAGCAAACATCTCTCCTTTTTTCTCAACCGACACTACTCTGATCGTTCCTGCGTTGTCATAATCAAAAGTGCTTATATCTACTTCGATCACGTTTTCCGTTACGTAAGGATAAATATGACCTACATATCCTGCTTTCTCTTCGAGTCGAAAAGTGTACTCATAATAGAAAGAATTAGAGCCTTCCACTTTTACGTTCTTATCTTTTTGGGAAGACAAAAATAACTTATAAAGATTTCCATCATCTCCATCAAGACCCTCTACCACCATTTTAAAAACATACCCTTTAAAATCATTTTGCAATTCTCCTTCCTTTGGATTGAAAGGGCCAAATTCGTACCATTTGCCATCGAGTGTAGCGTCCTCTCCAAAAGTTTTTCCGGTGATGAATACGCCGGATTTATAATTTCCTTTAGGCGAAAGCTCTTGTGCAGCCTTATCAGAATGCGCACCTTTACCGCCGTAGAATGAAAATTTTGTTTTCGAGTTAAAGGCACTTGCTTTTTCATCTACTGTTCCCCCGTTATCAGGATCGTAAACGCGAATGTAGAATGGATCGTTGGATTTTTCGGGAACAACAAAAAATACGATCTGCACAAAATCATCGTCGCCAAACGAGAGTTTCGCATTTTTTGAGAAGGTTGTGAAATACGGGATCTTTTCATCTTCGGAAGGAATGGCTTGACACCATGCAAAATTAAACGAGAAAGAGAAAAGAATAATTAGAAGAACTACTTTTTTTGTTTGCATAAAATTAATTTAAGATAAGTACATCCACCCTTCTGTTCAAACGTCTGATCTCTTCTGGCGAGTTGTTGTACAATGGATAAAATTCGCCTAAGAATTTTCGTTTGATCTTAACTTTTACATAAGGCTCGAGGGCTTTTTCTACCGATAAAACCCTGCGCTCGCTTAGTTTAAAGTTGTATTCAGCAGTTCCTAAATTACAAGTATTTCCTTCAAGTTCAACTTCTTTTATGGTTTTATTAGTATAATTTTTGAAATAAAAATCGATCTTTTCTTGCTCGTTAGGCCTAATGTTAAACTTGTCTAAATCAAAATAAACACATAAGCCATCAAATACTGATTCAACGATGGTAACTCGTCTTTTTCCCTTATAAGCTGTGATAAAAGCATTACTGTAACCCATTGATTCTAAAGCAATTTGAAGGTCCATAGCGTTTTCAAGCGATACCACATTATCAGTTACATATTTGTACCATCCGTCATCTGTTAACACCTCCGTTACTGTTCCCCGAAGCGCATCAAACGCATTTTTTGGTTTAGATGTTCGATACGCGCCAATTTGTATTCGGTACGAAATTCGTGTATCCGCATTATCGGGTGGATCGGTTATATTATTTGGATCTTTTTCAACTGTGTTTGATACAACTGCTGTTGTTTTTGTTGGAACTGTTGTGTTTGTTGCAACAGTAGTATTTGTTGCAACAGTAGTATTTGTTGCAACTGTTGTATTTGTTACAACAGTAGTGTTTGTTGCTACTGTTGTATTTGTTGTAACTGCAGGATCTTTACCCGGACGTACATATCCCTTTCGAATTGTATCTTTCATCATCAAGAACTGATAACGTAAATTTGGATTTTGTAAAAGAACATCCTTGCTGAACGAACTGATCACAGAAGAATTGAAACCTTCATCTTTTGATTTTTTATAATACGGAATGATCGAATCCAAGGTTTTTGTTGCGCCGTAAAAATAATGATACAAACTATCTAACAACAACGAACTGATCTTATCAAGTCCTTTGAAAGCCGGATCATTTGGTTCTAATTTATCGGGCGATACACCAATGTGAACTTTATAAGTTACAGTGCTATCCTTTTCATTGAAGGCATAAACGTTATTGATGTTTCTGTACTTATCATCCTTATCAATTTTTGGAAAGATCCCAACTTTATCTTTACCTAAGCTATCCTTCTGAAGAGTTACAAATGTTTTTATTCCTGCAATAGAATCTTCTTTCATTTTTTTCATTACAAAAGCGTACAGTTCTTTTTCATTTTTTGCCATGCTATCCAATAATCGTTTTTGGTAATCAATTGGGGGTTCAACTTTTATTGGAGGATTGAAAGCATAAATTGGTTTGTCTACCTTGTCGGAAATAACGATTCGCTTGGTAGAACAATCTTTTATCTTTCTTCCGGCTAATTTTCCTTCAATGCCGAGTTTGAGATAGTAAGTTCCTTCTTTGGTGTAAATATGATTTGGTTTTTGCTCGAAGGAATAGTGTCCGTCGCCAAAATCCCAGTAGTAACTTGTTATTTCTAAACTATCCAAATTTGTATAGGTTGGATCAAATGGTATCTCGGTATTTGTTTTAGCTGTGTCTGGCGCGTGAATGTAGATCTGCACAATATTCTTCAATTCAAATTCGTAATTGATCTCGTTGAAGAACACTGTGCCTGTTGTTTTATCAACAACATTCAACTCTACCAAAAATTTACCCGGTGTTTGGTAACAATGCTTCACTTCCAAACCACGCTTGGTTGCGCCATCACCAAAACGCCATTCGTAATCCATAGCGGTTGTGTCTTTAGTGTCCATACTAGCTTCTTCGTAAAACGTAAAACAGTAATTATTACTTTCTACTTGTTTACAATTATCAAAATCGGGAATAACCGATTTGTAATAGTAAATATCATCATTGCCTTTTCTGTTAGAACTAAAATAACCGCTTCTTTGTGTTGAATCAATGTACACACCAAAATCATCTGAAGGACCATTTACCGGATCGCCCAATAATTTTACTTGCGAATTCTCATCAAACACATTTATCGAATAAATATCCAAGCCTCCATAACCGTTTGGCCTATCGGATGCAAAATACAAAGTGCCGTTGATGTAATACGGAAATAATTCATTGTATTCTGTATTCACTTTAGCTCCGCAGCTTATTGGTTTTCCCCACTCATTATTTTTTTTGATGCTGTAAAACAGATCGATCTTTCCGGTGAGAAAAAGATCACTGGCAAAGAACATGAGGGTATCGGCCCATACGCTTGGCTGTCCGCAAGAAATAGTGTCATTCAATCCAAAATTTATTCGCACAGGTTTAAGCAAATGATTTTTTTCGTCCTTTGCTAAATAATTTATCTGCAACGGTAATTTCTTTTTTGATTTTACAAATTCTGAATTATTTACAGTACAATAAAATCCTTCATTGGTTTCGCAACTCGGACCAATGTAAAATTTTGTTTTTATTTTAGCGCTTATCGAAATGATCTTCTTGAATTTCAAGGTATCCTTCATGTTGGCGCGATAAAGATCAGAGAACTGATGATTGGTAGTTTGATCATAATAGATCACCGCAAAATCATTTTCGCGATCGGAAACAAAATAAAATTTATCCTTGAATTTAAATGGTGAGTACTCTGCTTCGCTTGTATTTATTTTTGAAAGTGGAACTACTTTTATTCGTGCTGAATCGGCGATGGAATTTTGTGATCTGAGTGAGAAAGTAAACCCATGACATACTAAAATAATTAGCAGTCCAATAGTTTTGCTATAGGAACATAGTTCGCGGGTTTTTCGCATTGATATTATACCCAAAGTAATACCTTATGAGTATCTCATGGGACCCGCTCTGATATTTTTTTAAACGATTTAATTCACAGTCGTAACTATAGCAAACTCTTAGCTGATGACTGAGGCCAAACTCCGCTATGCCAACGAGTGATTTGTTGGTGCGATAAGAAACACCTAGGCCAAATTGATACTTATAATAGTAGTTCAAATTGATATCACCCGTGATAGGTGAATTATGAACGTATCTTACTAATAATGAAGGCTTTATGCCATGCTCACGATCCAGTCCGATAAAATATCCACCGGTTAAAATGATAGGATTTTCCTTTAAAAAATTGCTATTTAAGGTGTTCACAAGGTAAGGCGCACTCAGTCCTGCGAACAATTGTTTGTTGTGTAAGTATACGCCCGCACCAGAAATGAATCCGATATCAACAAGTCGTTGTCCATTAATTAATGCGTCTTGTTGCTGATTTCTTGTCAATCCATCATAGTTGGCCTTACTAATTGCCACTCCGCTTTGAATACCAAAACTCAATTTATAGCGTCCTACCCTTACTCTGTACGAATAAATTCCACTTACAAATTGATTACTGAATGGGCCGATCTTATCATCAATAACTGTCATTCCAATACCAATTGCTTTTTGTCGCAACGGTGTATTTAAACTAAGCGCTGTTGTAACCGGAGAGCCATTGAATCCTAACCACTGTCTGCGATGAGACATGGTCACATCCATCACACCATTTCTTCCTGCATAAGCAGGATTGATCGCCAATCCATTTACAATATACTGACTAAATGTTGGATAATGCTGCGCTCGGCTGCTTAAGCAACACAAAATAAAAATGAATATTTTACTTATTCTCTTCATTAATCTGTTTTCACAACCACATATCCTTTGTATGTTTTCTTAGGCAATTCTAAAATGTAGAAGTACGTATCATCCGCCAAAGGCTCACCAGAATTATTGAACCCTTTAAAGTCATTCTTATAATCATTTGAGTCGTAAACTAAATTACCCCAACGATTAAAGATGCTGATCTTAACTCCACTTAAACAACTAATTAATTTTATTTCAAAAAGATCATTGCTACCATCGCCATTCGGAGTGATGATCTGAGGAATTAATAGAGGATCAATAAAGATGTCTAATGTATCGTGCGTTGGAGGACAGTTACCATTTGCTACGGTCCATACTAATTTTACAGAACCATCAACATCTGAAATATAATTTGCGCTCGGATTATTCACATCATCAAACGAACCTGATCCACTTATAACCGACCAAGTTCCTACACCAACACTAGGAGTAATGGCCACAAGTGAATTCAATAAACAACTACTTGTAATATCTAATCCTGCGTTTGCAGAACTTGGATTTATATATGTACGAATATACACCGTATCATTTTTGTTTGGACAGTACACCGAATTACTTGTTTGCCATACAAAACCAAATACACCTTGATTAGGTAAAGTTGCGCTTGTTGTATTTGCTAAACTATTTGTTACCGATGATAATACATCAACAGGTATCCATGAACCTGTACCAACGGTAATTGCATTTGCATTCAATGTAGTATTCATTGCACAAATTGTTTGATCAGGACCGGCATCAGGATCAGAAGGATTCAAGAATGTATTTATTGTAACAACATCTGTTGAAGTAGGACAAACTCCATTTCCAACTACCCAAACGTAAGAGTAAACACCTTGGTTGGTAAATGAAACAGCCGAACTAAACGATGTTGGCGAGTTAACCGATGGTTCGCTGCCTAAAGGAACCCAAGTACCGTTACCAATTGCAGGAATATTTCCAGCCATGAATGTACTTAATGAACATGTAAATTGATCAGCGCCTGCCAATGCATTTGAAGGAAGCGCATCAACAAAGACGTTTGTTGTATCAAATACTGAAGGACAAACACCATTAGTAACTACCCA
>CAYYUS010000053.1:0-9623 GCA_964474925.1 uncultured Akkermansia sp.
TCACTCATTACATGTGTTTTAATTGCGAATTGGAGCATAGCTCAAAATTGCAAGCTAGATATAACTCCTGTAACGCCGGATATTTTGGTGACCAATAAAATAAAGGAGATCAAAGTTCACAAAACGGATGCGACCGGAAACAAACTCAATTACCAGCATTTTTATATTGATGAGAATGGCGGATGCAATAAGCAATTATTTTATGTGGATGCTTCCAAAAGTAACGAGCCTATTATAAGTGAATGTACGTTTGATAAGAAAACTAATTGTAGTACATTTTCAAAACGCCTGAAAGTAAATGGCGTTGAAAAAAGTTTATTGAAGGATGAAGAGTATTATGATGATAATGGTAAGCTTATAAAAAAAATAACTGTGGAAGGTGATGAGATCATTCAAAAGACCATTCATACGTTTGATCAAAAGAGTGGAAATGAAGATAAGCGTTTTTATAAGATCTCTGTAAAGGAAAACGACACACTCACAAAAGTGGCGAACATTAAAACCGCAAAAAAGCATTTGTATTATTTAGTAAATAAAACCGCCAGTGGCTATGATACCGAAAGAAGTGAGACCATATTTGAAACGCCAACCTCGGGAAATGTAAAAGTTTATAGGAACGATAAATTGATCAATCAATACGAATTTGGAAAAGACAAAAAGCAAAAAAACCAGGATAGCGAAGAAATAAACTATGGTTTACCGCACGCCGAAACTTCATTTAAAAAAGTGTTTACCAACGATAATAAAACATTGGCGCCTGCAAAAGATGTTGAGAATTGTAAATACCTTGTAATGGTTAAAAGAGGCACAAGCGATGTAACAACTTCGCTGGTTTACGATAAGAAAACCTCGCTTTTACTTAAAGAGATAAATATGCATAACGGTAAAACTCTCGAGGGCAGAGAATACGAATACGTGAAATAGATCTTAGGCTTTTCGCTTTGGATTATCATTTACAAAAGCCTTCCAACTTCCGTAATTTTTTTTGGCCCCTGAAACTCCGGGTTTATTTTGAAAGTGGTGACAAACCGCCGCGCCCAAAGCATCCGTTGCATCTAAATATTGTTTTTCCGTATCAATACCTAACATTTGCTTTAGCATAGCCGCTACTTGTTCCTTACTGGCATTTCCGTTTCCGGTGATCGACATTTTTATTTTTTTAGGCGAATATTCGGTGATGGGAATATTTTTGCTAAGTGCAGCAGCAATGGCAACGCCCTGAGCTCTTCCTAACTTAAGCATACTTTGCACGTTCTTTCCAAAAAACGGCGCTTCAATGGCTAATTCATCAGGTTTGTATTCGTCAATAATACCTATCATGCGGTCAAATATCTTTTTTAAACGCAGGGCATGATCATCTAACTTATCAAGCTTGATAACACCAATGCTTAATGGTTTTATCTTGTTATCGATCACGTGGATCAGTCCGTAACCCATCACAATAGTGCCGGGGTCAATACCCAATATTATCTTATCTTTGGTCAATGCAAACGCAATTTACAAATAAGCGATCTTGAAAAGCAATAAACTTATAGGTGTTTTTTTAAAACTTATTATTGGTCTTGCCAGTTTTGCCATTATTTATTGGCGAATTGAAAAGGAATTTACTTCCGAGAATATTGGCATTCTGGTGAACGCACTTACAAATGCTAAAGGACTTTTATTGATCGCCGTAAGTATACTTTTGTTTCCGGTAAATTGGGGTATTGAGGGTTATAAGTGGATGTTGATCACATCGCAGATCCAAAAAATTAATTATGCAACTGCGACTAAGTCGGTTTACGCAGGAATTTGTGTTGGGAACTTGGCACCCGGAAGAGCAACAGAGTTTTTGGCTAAGATCCATTTTTTTAAACCGGAAAATAGAATAAGCATCACGGTATTGCATTTTGTGAATGGCATGTTTCAATTATCTATTACGGTTTTGTTTGGGTTGCTTGCCTTATTATTGCGATCAAATGCATCAACCGATACTGATGAGTTACTAAAAACTGTTTCTATTATTTTGTCGGCTGTGGTGATGTTAGGATTTGTTTTGGCTTTATTCAATATCAATAAATTAATGAATTGGTTATACAAGCGATTTAGCAAGAACAGCTCGGCCGAAGCGGTTCACATAAGCTGGGGAAATGGTTTATTAATGAAACTTTTCTTTTTTTCATTTGTGCGTTATATGGTTTTCTCGCTACAATTTGTTTTGTTAATGCATGTGTTCAATGTTCAAGCAAATTATGTGTATCTGTTTACGGGCATTTATATCTACTTTTTATTTACTACCATCATTCCCATGTTCAGCATTATTGAAGCCGCCGTGCGCACAGCTATTGCACTGGTTGTATTTTCCGATCTTGGTTTATCAAATGCATCGTTAGCTGTAGTGGCCATTTTGCTTTGGTTGATCAATATTGTTTTTCCAAGTATTGTGGGCTACATTATTTTACTGCGCGAGAATTTAAGTTTATCCTCTTTTACTTTTAAGAATAAAACAAAGTGATGTTTGTTGTTATCATATCTGTTTATGCAGTAATGCTCTTATTGGTAATGGCGGGTTTTGTATTGCATCCAAATGATACTAGGCGTGAAGATCAGCAGCAGAAAGTTTCGGTGATCATTGCAGCACGAAATGAAGAAGGAAATATAGAACAATGTTTGAGCTCCATCATTGGTCAAAATTTTCCAAAACAACTTTTAGAAATTATTGTTGTAGATGATGCAAGCACAGATAATACATTTAAGGAAGCTGCCGAAATACTAAGTAGATCAGGAATAGAACACCGCTTGATCCAAAACCAGCAACATCTCGGAAAAAAGCAAAGTTTAAAATTGTCCATCGAGCAAGGCAACTCAGAAATAATTATTTGTCGCGATGCGGATACATTTACAGTTTCGAATGATTGGCTTGCGAGCATTGTAAATTACATGGTAACAACTAAAAAGGAATTTGTTATTTGCCCCATCGCTATTGATCACAAAAAAGGAATTTTAAGTTCGTTGCAAGAAACTGAGATGGCAATTCTTTCTCTGTTCACTATTTCGTCGGCATATTTTAATGCTCCGTTTTTAGCTAACGGCGCTAATCTTGCTTTCACCAAAAAATTATTTTATGATGCCGGAGCATACCAAGAACATCTGCATATTGCTTCGGGGGATGATATTTTTTTCCTCGAAAAGGTGAAGCGGGTGGATGTAAATAAGATCGGTTATTTGAAAAATAAAGACGCAATTGCATATACTTTTCCCGAAAAACGCCTTTCGGAGCTTATCCATCAAAAGATCCGGTGGTCGTCTAAACTCTTTAAAAACCCTAGCGTAATTAATTGGCTTTCAGCCCTAATAATTAGCGTGAGCAATTTTGCATGGATCGGAGCCGTATTTTATGCCGTTTTTAATCCCCAAAATTTACCGGTAAGCCTAATTTTTATCCTTTCTAAGTTGCTAATTGACATTTTGTTAGTATTTTTAGCTTCCAGTTTTATAAAGGTTAAAACAGGGGCATTAATGGTAGCTGTAACGGCGCTTATTTACCCATTTTATGCTTCGCTTATTGCCATTTTAACCGTTTTTGTAAAGCCTAAATGGAAAAGTAACTAAGTGTTTTTTAAAAAGAAAAATAGAGAGCTTCAGTCTGAGTCATTAAGTGCCGAAACGTGGCGCCGATTTAAAAAGCAAAAGCTTTCGATGTTAGGACTGTTCATCATTTTCTTTGCATGCGTCATTTCTATCTTAGGTTACCTTATTACTCCTGATCCAAGTCCATTTGCCAATAATCAAAAACCCGAATTACACACAAAGCCTCCAGGGTTTGTAGTGGATATGATGAAGGTAAAAAAGAATCAAGAGCCTGATCATACCGGTTGGTTTGAAACTATGATATTTGGAAAACAAGATGAGTACACCACAATTCCAATTTACGATTTTGATTATGATGTTCACAACAGTGTGATCATTGAAGAATATACAGGAAGCAGACCAAATGCAGGAACAAAAATAAAATACGATCTGGTGGATGTTATTTATGCGGTTGATTCAAAAAAAGCATATTTGTATGATACTTTGAAGAAAAGTGTTTCGTTCTACGAGATTGGAAACTCAACTAAGATCGTGAAATCTGTTGAAGATCTACGAACAGAATTTGAGACCAAGAACGTTGAAAAGAAAAAGTATTATTTAGGAACCGATATCATTGGTCGCGATCTATTAAGCCGCTTGATGATAGGAACACGTATTAGCTTAAGCGTTGGTTTAGTTTCGGTGATCATCTCTTTATTTATTGGAATTTTCCTTGGTGCCGTTGCCGGGTATTATCGCGGAACTGTCGATTCAATGATCATGTGGTTGATCAATGTTGTTTGGAGTATCCCAACTTTACTATTGGTAATTGCTATTACTTTAGTTTTAGGAAAGGGAATTGTGCAAGTATTTATTGCGGTAGGTTTAACCATGTGGGTTGAGGTAGCGCGTGTGGTGCGTGGACAAATATTAAGTATTCGCGAAAAAGAATTTGTTGATGCGGGTAGGGCATTAGGTTTTAGAAATATGCGTATCATCACGCGTCATGTTTTATCAAATGTAATGGGACCTGTAGTTGTAATGGCCGCCAGTAATTTTGCCGCTGCTATTTTAACTGAGGCAGGTTTAAGTTTCTTGGGAATTGGCGCGCAACCTCCTGTGCCATCGTGGGGCGAGATGAGTAATGCGCACTACGGTTATATACTTTTAGGAAAGGCGTATTTAGCAATTGTGCCCGGCATAGCCACTGCTATTCTGGTATTATCTTTTATGCTTGTGGGTAATGGTTTACGCGATGCTTTGGATACGCGCAATTTGGATGATAAGCCTTTATCGGCAACCTAAGCTTTAAGCTTTCTCTTTGTAAATTTTTTTGATGAATTCGCTAGCGAAAACAAAATCGTAAAGTTCTTGATTGTTTGTTTTTAAGATCTCATCTTTTGTTCCTGTCCACCAATTTTGTCCTTTGTGAATGAACATCACATTTTCCCCAATTTCCATTACACTATTCATATCGTGAGTAATGATAACGGTAGTAATATTGAACTCTTGCGTGATGCTATGAATGAGCTCGTCAATAACAATAGACGTTTTAGGATCAAGGCCGGAGTTGGGCTCATCGCAAAATAAATAATTAGGACTATTAGAAATGGCTCTTGCTAAAGCCGCTCTTTTTTTCATACCACCGCTGAGCTCCGAAGGATACAAGGCGTTCTTGTCAACCAGCTTTACTTTCTCCAAACAAAAATTTACACGATCAAGTTTTTCCGCTTCGGTCATTTCCGTGAACATATCCAAGGGGAATCTTACGTTTTGTTCTAAGGTCATCGAATCAAAAAGCGCGCCACCTTGAAATAACATGCCAATTTCTTTTCGTACGCCTTGTTTTTCTTTTTCGGTAAGTGCCGTAAAATTACGTCCATCATAAAGTACCGCGCCACTATTTGGTTGATGTAATCCTACCATCACTTTTAGCAAAGTGGTTTTACCCGATCCGCTTTCGCCGATCACTAAATTGGTTTTGCCTTCATGAAATTTAAAGGAAACATTCTCTACAACATTTCGGTCGCCAAAACTTTTGGTTATGTTCTGTAATTCGATCATACCAACATTATTTGGGTGATAATTAAATTAGCGATCAAAATAAGGATACTGTTGTAAACAACCGACTTTGTACTTGCTTGTCCAACTTCTAAAGCACCACCAACTGTATAGTAACCGTGATAAGCAGAAACTGATGTGATGATGAATGCAAATACTACGGTTTTTGTAAGTGAATAATAAACGTTGAAGGGAATGAAGAACGATTGAATTCCATAAATATATTCGTAAGATGAACAAGCGCCGGTTGAAACGCCCATAAGGTAACCTCCAAGAATACCAAGGAACATGCTGATGATAATTAAAAATGGATTGATGAACATAGCTCCAATTACTTTAGGAAGGATCAAGTAACTCGCAGAATTAATGCCCATGATCTCCAGCGCGTCTATTTGTTCGCTAATGCGCATAGTGCCAATTTCGGAAGCAATGTTAGATCCAACTTTTCCTGCTAAGATCAAACTAATGATGGTTGGAGAGAATTCAAGAACGATAGATTCGCGTGTTCCTAAACCTACAGCGTATAAAGGAATAAAAGGACTAGTAAAATTATACGCAGATTGAATGGTAATTACACCGCCCATGAAAATAGAAATGATGGCAATGAGTCCAAGCGAACCGGTGCCAAGACTATTTATCTCATAAATGATCTGTCGGAAATAGATAGAGAATTTTTCAGGCTTACTGAAAACTCTAACCAATAACAAAAAGTAACGACCCAAATGATAAAATAGTTTCATATTCAGAAAATGAGTTCTTTAATAAAGTATCTAAATTCACCTTTTAACATTATACAATAACAAATTTGATCAGTCTCTTTTTGTCAAATCAAAATTACTAAATATTTAGCGTATATTTGTATCCTAATTTATGACCAAAAAACCCTTCTATTTCCTTTGTGCAGCCTTGGTTTGCTGCGTTTTAGTGTTTCAGGCATGTTCTTCCACTAAAAAGAATAAATGCGATTCTTGCCCCGGATTTAGTCGCGGCCACTAGGTAATTGCCCATTTGCCCTCTTCCCTTATTTTCATTAAATTTGAGTATGCCCTCTCTAACGCGCATAATAGCTTATTCGCTTGTATTATCATTTATGATGCCTGTGCAAAGTTGCAGACATAATAAATGCAATAGCTGTACAGATATTTTAAAGTACAAAAAGCGGAAGAAGATCCGGAAATCTAGTAAGGGATCAATTTAGAATTTTTGTTTAGCCACGAATTTCACGAATTAGCACTAATCTGTATGTATTGTTTGGTGTAATATTAGCACCAAACGATCAGTGAAAATTAGTGTAATTCGTGGCTAAAAATAGAGTAGGGAAGCAAAGCTTCGATATTAACTTAACGTGCGAGATAGTTGAACAGTTTCCTGTAAAACATCAAACTAAAAACGCAACCCACCGAATTGGCAATTATATCATTCCAATCGGCGCTGCGGTTACTGAATAAAGTGCCTTGCATTATTTCTAAAGAACAACCGTAAAGAATTGAAAGTGCAAAGAACACATTGATCTTATTCTTTGAACTATTTTTTTGTAGGAGGTAAAAGAAAATAAGCGAGCATAATACAAAGAACATTCCTGCATGTACCCATTTATCGAAGGCTAACATTTCTAAAAAATTGAAAGAAGGAATGTGTTGCCCGGGCATAGAGCATAAACCCAAAATAATAAGCGCCCAAATAACAGAAAGTGAAAGAGAATATTTAAGGATAATTTTTTTCATCATAAAAAACCCTCCCGTAGTGTGCGGGAGGGTTTGTAATTTTATTTGATATTATATTAAGCTCCTATTAAAGCTTTGTATGCAGTTACATCTAATAAACCTGCAACTTCAGAAGCATTGGTTAATTTTATTTTGATCATCCAACCTTTTCCATAAGGATCTTGGTTAACGCTTTCAGGTGCGCTGTCGATGTCTTTATTCATTTCTAATACTTCTCCGCTTACCGGCATAAAAAGATCGCTCACTGTTTTCACCGCTTCAACGGTTCCAAATACAGCATCTTTGTCAACTGTTTCGCCAATGGTATTTACATCCACGTAAACAATATCGCCCAATTCTTTTTGAGCAAAATCAGTGATGCCAATGGTAGCTTTATCGCCTTCTATTTTGATCCACTCGTGATCTTTAGTGTATTTTAGGTCTGCAGGAAAATTCATAATTCTTAATTTTTGAGCTACAAATGTATAAGTTTGTTTACAATTTGCAAATGTTTTATCTCAGCTCAAACTCAACAGATCGCCCACCACAAAGGTGCTGCCGCCTACAAAGATAAGATCACCCTTTTTATAGGCTTTTTTAGCGGCTTTAAGGCCTGTTTCAACGGTTTGGAAGGCCTCGCCTTTAAGCTTGAACTGAGAGGCGTTTTTTTGTAATTCGCCACTTTCTAAAGCGCGAGGAACAGTTGCTTTCACAAAATAGTAAGTAGCGGTATTTGGAAGTAACTGTAGGATCTTTTCTATATCCTTATCATTAACAGTTCCAAATACCATGTGCAAATTTTTGTAATGATAACGATCCAAATTTTCGAGCACTTGTTTAATACCGTCAACATTGTGTCCGGTATCGGCAATGATCAAAGGGTCTTCAGAAATGGTTTGCCAACGACCTTGTAGTTTGGTGAGTTTAATAACATTGCTTAGAGCTTTTTGTACTTCTTTTTTTTCAATGATAAATCCTTCATCGATCAATACCTCAACAGTATTCAAAACGCCAAGTAGATTCTTTAATTGATATTTTCCTGTAAGATCTAATTTGTAAGTATCGGTGGCGTTTGTTTTTTTATCCAGCACATCACACTCTAAAAAATTGTTCTCGTGTTTATGGTTAGTTATTTTAAAACGTTTATCTGCAAATTGAAGTGGCGCGCGAAGTTCGTTGGCTTTTGCTGTAAACACAGGATAGATATCGGATTGCTGTTCGCTTATTACAACAGGAATTTTTGTTTTAATGATGCCAGCTTTTTCTCCCGCTATCTTTTGCAACGAATCACCAAGTAAATTCATGTGATCGTAACCAATGTTTGTTATCAGCGAAACAACCGGTGTAATGATATTTGTTGAATCTAATCTTCCGCCTAAACCAACTTCGATCACCGCAACATCTACTTCTTGTTTTACAAAATAACTAAATGCTAAACCAACGGTCCACTCAAAAAAACTTGGCTCGATCTCTTCGAAATCTGTTTTGTATTTTTCCACAAAGTCAACGATCTCTTCCTTGGCTATCATTTTACCATTGATAGTAATACGTTCTCTAAAATCAATTAAGTGTGGCGAAGTATACAAACCAACTTTATAACCTGCTTGTTGCAAAATAGCGGCAAGCATATGGCTGCTACTTCCTTTTCCATTAGTTCCTGCAACGTGAATGCATTTTAATTTTTTGTGAGGATCGCCTAAAAGCGTTGCAATTTTATAGGTATTATCAAGATTGGGTTTGTAAGCTGCTGCGCCTATGCGCTGGAACATGGGCAAACGAGAGAAAAGATAGTCTAACGTTTGTGGATAGGTCATTTTATTCAAAGGCAAATATAATGGTAATTGTTCCATGTTGCTCAGGAACTTTACCATCAATATTGAACTTTGTTGCCATAGCGGCTTGACGTGCTTTTGCTTTTAATAAAGCGCTTGAAGTTGTGGTGCCGCGTCCGTTTGGATCAGCCTCTGTTACATTTCCTTCACTGTCTACTGTAATATTCACTACTACTTTACCTTCTTCCTTTGTGTCTTTTGGTAGAGTAGGAGGTTTAATGAATGATCTTCCTGCTAATGAGAATTTATAATTGCTTCCGGTTCCGGGGCCGCTGCCTGGGCCATTTCCAGGACCATCACCTGTTCCGTTTCCGCCGCCTGTGCCTCCGCCTGTTCCGCCATTTCCTTTTCCATTTGGATCTCCATTCGGATCTCCTTGTTGTCCTGCTTCTTTATTATCGCCAATTCCTCCGCCGGGTTTTCCGGTGTTCTTTTTAAATTTCAAAGCTAGTTTTTCAGCTTCAGTAAGTTCTTTTAC